>NZ_LZHR01000073.1:0-209684 GCF_001690675.1 Gilliamella sp. Occ4-3 | reverse complement strand
AATAGTAAAAATTAATAAGAAATAATTATATTGCTATTTAAAATTAGAAATTGATATTGGCAATAGATTTCATATTATGTGCTTTATCGGTGAAATATAAGGAATATTAAGATGAGAAAGAATCTTAATTTAACGGTTATCTCTGCATTTGTAATAGCTACATTAGGATGGCAATCTGCTTTTGCTTCTGAAGCTCAAGTATCGCAAGGTCCTATAGATAGTAATAAAATAATTGAGTTAAAAGATGGTACGAAAGCTCGTGAGATGCTTAACAATCAGCAACGTAGTCTTTATCAAATTGCACTTTTAAGTAGTATCTCTATTTCAGAATTACGTGCAATGAATGCGGGGCGTTTTGATAAAAAAGATGTTGTTGAGATTGGTGAGCGTATAGTTCTGCCTGAGAATTCACCATTGTTACCTGCAATTAAATTAAACGATGATAAAAAAGATGAACACGCCAATTTACCTCAATTAGGATCAGATGATAATTACGATGTAAAAAAGGATAAAGACGCACTATCAACTCAAATAGCTTCAACATTACAAACTTTAGCTAGCCAAGACTGGAAACAAATAACTTCGCCAGACAATGGTGGTCTATCCCAACATTTAAAAAACAAGGGTAAAGATTACGCAGAAAGTTATGTACGAAATGGGGTTAAAAACCAAGTTGTTGATCCAGTACGTAATGCTGTACAGGATTTTTTAGGTCGTTTTGGTACAGCTCAGTTACAATTTGATTTAAGTGATAAAGGCGAATTTAACAATGTCAATTTGAAGTTATTTAGCCCATGGTATGACACAGAAGATACATTAATATTTAGCCAAATATCATTTCAGGAATATGAACACAACCGTCGAATAGGTAACTTTGGTATTGGTCAGCGTTGGGATGTTGCTGATAAAAAATGGTTACTTGGTTATAACGTATTTTTTGACCATGATTTCCAGCGTTCACACAACCGTTTAGGTATTGGTGCCGAAGCTTGGACTGATTATATGAAATTTGCTGCTAACTATTATCATCCGTTATCAGACTGGAAGGATTCTAAAGATTTTGATGATTATTTAGAACGAGCAGCAAGAGGCTTTGATGTTCGATTCCAAGGATATTTACCGCAATATCCACATTTGGGCGGATCACTGATGTATGAACAATACTATGGTGATAAAGTTGCTTTATTTGGTAAAGATAATTTACAAAAAGACCCGCGAGCAATTACTGTCGGTCTTGATTATACACCAGTTCCACTTTTCACTATTAAGGCTGAGCATAAACGAGGTCAAGACAATAAAAAGGCAACTAAAGCTGAACTTACAATGAACTATCGTATAGGTACACCGTTAAAAGATCAGTTAGATCCAGATATGGTTCAATCTGCTCGTTCCTTAAAAGGTAGTCGTTATGATTTAGTTGATCGTAATAACTATATCGTTCTTGAATATAAAGAAAAGAAAATATCGGTCGATTTAGGGCTTGAGCAAACTCAGTTAATCGAAGGACAAGCCTATCCGCTAAATATCAGTGTTCACAATGCTAAGAACTTATCAAGTTTAGTATGGTCTGGTGATATGCTTGAAATTGACGCTGGAGGTGGTTTTTTATGTATTGCTACAGGTGGATGTACGGCTTCTTCATGGCTTAATCCACCAGCCGATGTAAATAATTGGCAAATTGTTGCTCCTAGTTATGTTGATCAAGATGGTCAGCGTCGCCCAGTTAGTACAAATGGCAAATATTCTTTATCAGTATCAGTCACTGATAGCCGAGGAAAATCTGCAACATCTAATGCTGTAAGTTTTGAAGTGTTACCCGACCCAGCAATGCGTAAAATTGGTGTATGGGCAATTGATAAAGGTGGAAATAAAACAGCAATGGCGATGAATCCAGCCGATGGTGTAAGTACAGTCACAGTGTTGGCGACATTGGTTAAACCTAAGGTTCCGAATGGTTCAATTGCATCAGGGCAAGATGTAGATGGTTTTAGTGACGAAGAACTTATGGAACGTATACCAAATACTTTTGAATCAGTACTAAAAGGTTGGACAGCAACAAGTAATGGTAAAAAATTAACACTGATTAATGGTACATCTGGAAATGTTACTGCTTGTCCTGCTCAAGAAGCATGCGTTATTGTAAAGTCTTTTGAAAAAGTCAAAAAAGGGCAAAAAGTATCAGCTAAGGCCTCGACTGCAGCTGGTGTTGAAGTAATTGGCGATAGTTATACTTTAGATGTTGCCTCAAATGTTGAGGGTATTGTTGATTTTTCTATCGAGATTGAGCAGTTTGGCTCCTCATTTAATAAAGCGTCTGTAGATTTTTCTGGCGGTAAAGCTGGATTATTAGAAGTTTATCGTAAGGATGGTACATTAGTTGCTCAACAAAACGGTCATTTACTTGTATTTGATCCTCAAGGACCAAAAGAGTGGAAAGTCGATAGTGAATATTACGTTAAAGCTTATGCTTCTGATGGCATAACCGAAATTGTGAATCCTTTCGTTATCTGGTCATTGGTTGGTTCAAATGAAAAGGCATGTCCAGGTCAAGCTGCAACAGCTGAGTTGCCGGACTCATTATCAAATGCCAATGGTCCATGGTTTAATGTTGCCATGGGAGAAAATGCACACTACACAATAAAAAGCTTAAAAACAAATAGTTATGCTTCATTGGGCAAAAGTATCGATAAGGTTGCCGGAGCACCAACGTATTTAAATTTAGAACCAATAAATGTATCACAGCTAGCATGTGCAGGAGATCAAGGATTTAAACTGCAAGTAGTTGTTAACTAATAGTGATTAAAAGGCTAGTAGAGTAATAGATTTTAGGCTAGCGAATGAATTCGGTAGCCTATAATAGGGAACACCAACAAAATGGTGTATTTATATAAATACAACATGTTAATTTATAGAGAAAAATAGGAAGTTAAACATGAAAAATTTTACAATTAAAAAAGTTGCATTAGGCTTATTTTTAGCTGGTTATGCAGCAAGCAGCGCATTTGCTTTAAATGCTCAGACTCAAAGCCTTATTGAAGGTAATGCTCCAGTGCTTTATTCTAGATCTGATAGTACAGTACCTAATACTCTTAGTGTAAAATTTGCCTCTGACGACAAAGGTAATAACCTACTTGGCAAAGATGATAAAATCAACGTTGGTAACTATATGGTTATTTCATATGATCTAAGAGATGAAGATGGTGATGAAGATACTGGACAGATTTTAGAATCACTTACACTCCATGTTAAAGTAGGGGATGCTTGGAAAAATATAGAAAGAAAAGAGCTTGTGGCTAGCCGAGAAAAAGGTAAAATTGTAATCAAACTTGATGACAATTTTGCTGGTGCAACTCAAATCGGTTTCACTTTACAAGAAAAAACCGAGTTTGGTTTACCGAGTGAAGGTGAATGGTTAAGGGTTGGTAATATCTGGAACCAAAATAAACCAGAATCTAATAAAGACAAAAAAGAACTTACACCACCTGGAGATGATAATTCGACTGGTCCTAGCCCTGATGATGAAGATCGTCCAGTAGTTCCTGGTCCAATTATTTCTCCAGACTTCAAACTTGCTATTTATAAAGTAGGTGATAATGGTGTTCCAGGTACTATAGACTATGGTACTACTACTGAAATCCCTAAATATGGCGAAAAATTTGTAGTTAAGGTTTTAAATAATAATGGTGATGATTTCACATCTTCATTCGAATTTGAATGGAAGCTTAAAGGTAAGTATGGCAAATCTGGAGAAGAAGTTGAAGCACTAGATGACGTGCTTACTGAAGGTACTACAATTGTACTGGGTGCTGAGAAAGACAATGATGGTAAGTGGAAGCAAACTCATAACTCAATGTACAATTCTGTGTACAAAGCTGGTGCTCAAGGTTATTTCCTACAAGTTAACACAAAATAACTTGAAATTTGATCATATGCAGTGTGCAAAACAAAACCACTCTTCGGAGTGGTTTTTTATTGACTATATGCATAACTTGGTGATGCTTTATATTATTTAAATGTTGTTATAAAATAACTAGAAATCTAATTTACTATCATCAAATATGATTATTCCTTGGCAAAATCTTGATCCACAAACATTAAATAACCTAATTGAATATTTTGTATTACGTGAAGGCACTGACTACGGTTTACAAGAAAAATCGCTCCAAGAAAAAGTTAATGATGTTAAACTTCAATTAGAGAATGGTTCAGCAGCACTTTTTTGGTCTCAATTACATGAAACAATTGATATTAAACTAATTAAATAGCAGTTAAAATGATTGTTTGTATATGATTTAGTGCGTAACTTTGTTATAGTGTTAGTGTTGTAACTAAAATGGAGAGGTAGGATTAATGATTGGTAAACAACAGTCGGATACAACGTTAGAATGGTTTTTATCTCATTGCCATATTCATAAATATCCAGCTAAGAGTACCCTTATACATCAAGGCGAAAAAGCAGAAACTCTCTATTATATTTTGAAAGGCTCTGTTGCGGTATTGATTAAAGATGATGAAGGCAACGAAATGATTTTGTCTTACTTAAATCAAAATCAGTTTTTAGGCGAATTAGGTCTTTTTGAAGAAGACACAGAGCGAAGCGCTTGGGTTAAAGCTAAAACAAGTTGTGAAGTGGCCGAAATTTCATACAAAAAATTTAAGCAACTTGTTCAAGTTAATCCTGATATTTTAATGCGTCTTGCCAGTCAAATGGCTAGCCGATTACAAGTAACATCTGAAAAAGTTAGTAATTTAGCATTTTTAGATGTTGCAGGGCGTATAGCACAAACACTTCTAAATCTTGCTAAACAACCCGATGCAATGACACACCCAGATGGTATGCAAATCAAAATTACGCGTCAAGAAATAGGTCAAATTGTTGGCTGTTCGCGTGAAACAGTTGGTCGAATTTTAAAAATGCTTGAAGATCAACATTTGATTTCTGCACATGGTAAAACAATTGTAGTTTATGGTACGCGTTAATTGGACAAAATAATATAATTAATATAATGATTGCGACAATATGAGATATTGCATGACACAAGAAAGATCTATTCCTAGTCATGTGGCTATAATTATGGATGGTAATGGTCGCTGGGCACAGCAACATAACCAGTTACGAGCTATTGGTCATCGAGCAGGCTTGAAAGCAGTTCGAAAAATTGTAGCTTATGCGGCAAAAATAAAGATAAAAGTCCTTACTTTATATGCTTTTAGTAGTGAAAATTGGAAACGTCCACACAATGAAGTTTCTGCCCTAATTTCCCTTTTTATTTATGCATTAAATCGTGAGATAAAAAGTTTAAATAAAAATAATGTTCGTTTGAATATTATTGGTGATATTTCTCGCTTTAGTGAACATTTACAAAATATGATTATTCATGCGCAAAATTTAACGAAAAACAATTCTGGACTAGTACTAAATATTGCTGCTAACTATGGCGGACGTTGGGATATTTTGCAGTCAGCAAAAAAAATTGCTATGCAAGTTACTAACGGAGAAATTAGTTTAGATGATATTACTGAGGATAGTTTTGGCTCAACAATGTGTATGAGCGAATTTCCTGAAGTTGATTTAGTTATTCGTACTGGTGGAGAATATCGAATTAGTAATTTTTTGTTATGGCAAATTGCTTATTCTGAACTCTATTTTACCAATACTTTATGGCCTGATTTTAATCAATCTTTATTTGATGAAGCAATCAATGCATTTAATGCCAGAGAACGACGCTTTGGTGGTATTCATAATAAGGAGCATTCATGTTAATCCATCGCATACTTGCAGCAGTTGTGCTTATTCCGCTTGTGGTAGCAGTTCTTTTTTTTGTTCCATTACCCGTGTTTTCTTTCACCATTATTCTGGTTTGTGGATTAGCCGCATGGGAGTGGACTCAGTTTCTTCATATTAGTAAAAAATATTTAAAATTAATTTTTTCTTTTTCAATTGTTATTTTATTGGGCATACTTTATTTGGTTCCAGATTCTATTGAATTTAAAATGAATTTATATAGTATAATTTTATTTTTATCAATCATATGGTGGTTAACTGCTTTGTTTTTAGTAAGTAGCTATCCAGCCACGACAAAGTATTGGTGTAATTCAATCTTTATAAAGTTACTATTTGCTTTTTTTACGATAGCACCGTTCTTTATTAGTATGGTCGAATTAAGAGCAATTAACTACAATTCTAATTCTTATACGGGTGCAATTTGGTTGCTTTATGTCTTTGTGCTAGTATGGGCGACAGATACTGGAGCTTATTTTGTTGGGCGATCATTTGGTAAACGAAAATTAGCCGCGAAAGTATCCCCAGGTAAAACTATAGAAGGATTTATAGGTGGTATTAGTGTAGCAATTGCAATTAGTTTAATTGCTTACATGCTTAACATGTTTGACATGACTTTCAGTACATTTTTTATTAGCTCTTTGTTAGCGATTTTAGTTTCGGTTTTAGGTGATTTAACTGAAAGTATGTTTAAGCGTGAAGCAAATATTAAAGATAGTGGTCACTTAATTCCTGGTCATGGTGGAGTTTTAGATCGCATTGATAGCTTAACTGCTGCCGTTCCTGTTTTTGCTACATTAGCTTTTTACTTATTATAAAAGGTAATAGATTTTGTTGTGGTCGCTGTTATTGTTTGTTATTACCATGAGTATATTGGTTACTATTCATGAGTTTGGGCATTTTTGTGTTGCTCGTTTGTGCAAGGTTCAAGTTGAATGTTTCTCAATTGGTTTTGGTAAAAAAATATGGTCTCATAAATTTTTAAGCGGAACCGAATTGGTAATTGCTATGATTCCGCTTGGTGGTTATGTTAAAATGCTCGACGGTAGAGCAACAACATTATCAAGCGATAACGAAAACTTTGCATTTGATAGAAAAAAAATTTGGCAAAGAACTGCAATTATTTTTGCTGGTCCATTTGCTAATTTTATATTAGCCTTAATTATCTATTGGGTCATTTTTTTGATGGGTGTAGTTGTTTATCCTGTTAAAATAAAAGAAGTTATACCTAATACACCAGCTTCTACAGTAATAATTCCAGCTGGTGCAGAATTGAAAACTATTAATAATATAAAAGTAGAAACATGGAATGATGTAAATTCAGCCTTAATTGCGGCAATGGGAAAAACTAATGTGTCTTTTTCTTATATTGATAGCTTTGGTGATGATAACCAGAAAGAAGTTAACAAAAATGTAGATATCAGTAATTGGCATTTTGATATAGAAAAGGATTCGACAATTACTGCCTTTGGTTTTGTTCCTGAAAAGGTGAAAGTTTATCCAATTGTGAGTAAAATTGTATCGGGTTCGGCTGCTGAGAAAGCAGGTTTGTGTGTTGGGGATAAAATTATTGGTTATAATGATCACTCATACGTTGATTGGAATGATTTTTCCAATACAATTAAAACAGCTCAAGCAATGATGTTAAAAGTTAATCGAGAAAATATAGTTATTTATCTTAAACTCGTGCCAACTATTGGAGCAGATGGAAAAGGTGTTGCTGGTTTGTATCCCAAGTCTGATGCAAGAGTTATGCAGTATGGTTTTTTAGAAAGTTTTAATAAAGGTATGGCGCAAACAGTGTTAACCACGAAGTTAACGATTCGTTCGCTTTATCAATTAGTAACAGGTGTTATTGGTCTAAAACATTTGTCTGGACCAATAACAATAGCAAAAAGCGCAGGGCAAACAGCAAGTTATGGTTTTACCTCTTACTTATATTTTCTAGCTTTTATTAGTATAAGTTTGGGCGTTATCAATCTTGTTCCATTACCTATGTTAGATGGCGGGCACCTTGTTTTTTTATTATTTGAAAAGATAAAAGGTAAAGCCTTATCAAATGAAGTACAAGAACGATTTTCTCGTATTGGCTTTTTTTTATTGATGGTAATAATGGGAATTGCACTATTTAATGATATTTTACGATTGTGATGGGATGAGGTTATAAACATTTACGATGAAAATAAATAAATTACTTATAGCATCTTTGTTGTTTAGTACTACAGCAGTATATAGTTCCAATGCATTTTGTGTTGATGATTTTGTAGTAAAAGACATCAAATTTGAAGGTTTGCAACGTGTTACTGTTGGAGCAGCATTACTTGAAATGCCTATTCAAGTCGGTGATTATGTTAATGAAGCTGATTTAGGCCGTATCATCAAATCACTATATTCCAGTGGAAACTTTGATAATATTACCGTTTCTCGTGATGGTGATAGGTTAATTGTTCATGTTCAAGAACGCCCTACTATTGCTAGCATAACTTTTTCCGGTAATAAGTCTGTTAAAGATGAGATGCTGAAAAAAAATTTAGATAGTTCGGGTATCCGTGAAGGTGAAGCATTAGATCGTACTATGCTTTCAGGTATAGAAAAAGGCTTAGAAGATTTTTACTATAGTGTTGGTAAATATAATGCTCAAATCAAAGCTGTTGTAACTCCGTTGTCACGTAATCGTGTTGATTTAAAATTAGTTGTAGCTGAAGGTAAATCGGCACTAATTGATCAGATTAATATTGTTGGTGCTAAAGCTTTTTCATCTGAAGAACTTATTTCGCGTTTTACTTTGCGTGATGAAGTACCTTGGTGGAATATGCTTGGAGATCGCAAATATCAAAAACAAAAATTGGCAGCAGATTTAGATGAATTACAAAGTTTTTATTTAAATCGTGGTTATGCTCGTTTTAACATTGAGTCAACGCAAGTTAGTTTAACGCCAGACAAAAAAGGCATATACGTTACAATTAATATTCATGAAGGTGAACAGTATAAGTTATCTCAACTTGAATTTATGGGTAATTTTGCTGGTCATAAAGGCGAGATTTCCAAAATTGCTAATGAAAAAGTAAAAGTTGGTGAACTTTATAATGGTAAAAAAATTACTGAAATTGAAGATGGCGTTAAGCGTCTACTTGCTAATTTCGGTTATGCGTACCCTAGAGTATCAATTCAGCCTGAAATGGATGATGTCGCACATACGGTTAAATTAGTTGTTCTTGTTGATGTGGGTGAACGTTTTTATGTTCGTAAAATTAAAATAGTTGGCAATACTGTAACCAGCGAAAGTGTAATTCGCCGTGAGCTTCGACAAATGGAGGGGGCTTGGTTAAGTAATGGATTAGTTGAATTGGGTAAAGAACGTTTAAACCGACTTGGATTTTTTGATACTGTTGAAGCAAATACTGAACGTGTGCCTGGTATTGATGATCAAGTCGATATTATTTATAAAGTTGCTGAACGTAATACTGGTAGTATCAAATTTGGTATTGGTGTTGGTTCTGATAGTGGTGTTAGTTTCAATGCCGGTATTTCTCAAGATAACTGGTTGGGAACAGGTAACAGTGTCTCATTTGATGTTAACACAACTGATACAGATAAAACTGCATCTATTTCTATCGTTGATCCTTATTTTACCGTTGATGGTGTAAGTTTAGGGGGTAGTATTTATTATAATACCTATAAAAATGACGATAAAGATGATGAATCAGAATATTCAAGTAAAACTTGGGGCGCATCAGCTAATTTAGGATTCCCAATTAGTGAAAATAATTTTGTTCGTTTTGGTTCTGAATTTGCTAACCATAAGTTATCTGGTATGCAAGCGCAATATGGAATGTGGCGTTATTTCAACTCTATGGGTGAAAAAGTGAATAATAAAAGTTCTATTTCATTTGATACTAATGATTTATTATTAAATGCTTATTGGACATATAACTCTTTAGATCGTGGATTTTTCCCTACTGATGGACTTAAAATAACAGCTAATGCTAAAGTCACAGCACCATTATTTGAAAATAGGTTCTATAAACTAGTTTCAGATGCGTCTTACTATTATCCTATTGACAATGACCATAACTGGATCTTTTTAACTCGTGCTCGATTAGGCTATGGTGGCGGTTTAGGTGGAAAAGAGTTACCTTTTTATGAAAACTTCTATGCTGGTGGTGCCTCAGTACTACGTGGGTTTAAATCAAATACTGTAGGTCCTAAAGCGGTATATCTTAATAAAAGTGGAGTTTGCGATAGCTTAGATAATACATCTGGATGTACAAAATCAAAAGATGCTGTAGGTGGTAATGCTATAGCTTTTGCAAGTACAGAGCTAATTCTTCCAACGCCATTTGCTAGCGAAAAATATGCTGATAATATTAGAACATCACTATTTTTCGATGCAGGTACTGTATGGGATACTGAATGGAATTTAAAAGGAAAAAATATCCCTGATTATAGTTCTCCATCGGATATTAGGATGTCTGCTGGGCTTGCCGTGCAATGGATGTCTCCATTAGGTCCTTTAGTCTTTTCTTATGCTCAACCGTTTAAGAAATATGATGGCGATTCAACTCAACAGTTTCAATTTAATATAGGTTCTACATGGTAATTCCATGTTATAAAATAGAAAACAAATAGGTGATTAAAGTGAAAAAAATTATATATTTTCTTAGTGTTAGTACGGCGTTACTTTTTGCAGGCTTTGTAAATGCTGAAGTAAAGATTGGTGTAGTCGATGTTATGTCAGTATTACAACGCATGCCTCAACGCGAATCGGTTGGTAAAGCATTGGATAGTGAATTTGAAGCAAGAGCTAAATCATTACAAGCTGAAGAAAAGAAAGCAAATGAAGCTGCTGCACGATTAAAAAAAGATGGTTTAACATTATCTTCATCTGAAAAAACGAAATTAAATAAAACAATTTCTGATTTTGAAAATAAAGCTAAGGCTTTTTCTGCAGATTATCGTAAGCGTGAAACAGAAGAAGCAGAGAAATTATTAATTAAAATCCAAGAAGCTATTAAAGATATAGTCGCAAAAGAAAAATACGATATTATTTTAAAAGCAGAAGCCACCTTATCAGCTTCAGATGCGGTTGACATTTCAGACAAAGTGTTGGAAAAGGTTAAAAAATAATGTTTTCCTTTCGTTTAGAGCAATTAGCTAAGCAACTTGATGCTAGGTTGCATGGTGATGGTGATTTAGCCATCACTGGTATAGCATCAATGAATAGTGCTATATCAGGTCAAATTACATTTTTATCTGATAAGAAGTTACAAAAGAATTTATTAGAATGCAAAGCTTCTGCTGTGGTAATGACAGAAGAGAGTCTTGAGCATTGGAATGGTGCAGCCCTTATTGTAAAAGATCCATACCTTGCATATGCAAAATTAGCACAATACCTAGATACTACTCCAGCTCCAGCTAAGGATATAGCTACATCAGCAGTGATTGATTCGACAGCTCAATTAGGTAGTAATGTTTCTATTGGCGCTAATGCTGTTATCGAAAGCGGTGTGATATTAGGAGATGATTGTATCATTGGAGCAGGGTGTTTTGTTGGAAAAAATACAACAATAGGTGCAGGTACAAAATTATGGGCTAATGTTTCTATTTATCATAATTGTATTATTGGAGAAAATTGCCTGATTCAATCTGGGTCTGTAATTGGTGCAGATGGATTTGGTTATGCTAATGATAAAGGGAACTGGGTTAAAATTCCTCAATTAGGGCGTGTTGTCATTGGCAATAACGTTGAAATTGGTGCCTCAACGACAATTGATCGCGGTGCTCTTGATGATACTATTATTGGTAATGGTGTTATTATTGACAATCAATGTCAGATTGCTCATAACGATGTAATTGGAGATCATACGGCTGTTGCTGGCGGTGTTATTATGGCTGGAAGTTTAACTATTGGTCGACACTGTTTAATCGGTGGTGCAAGTGTTATTAATGGACATATGGAAATATGTGATCAAGTTACAGTAACAGGTATGGGTATGGTAATGCGTCCAATTACACAGCCTGGTGTTTATTCATCAGGTATCCCATTGCAAGAAAACAAAGTATGGCGAAAAACGGCATCATTAGTTTTACATATTGACGAAATGAATAAACGCCTGAAAGCGCTTGAGAAGAAACTATTAAATGTCTCGACGTAGACGATTACGGTCGGTATAATGCATGCCTATTTTTTAATTTTTTAGCTCAATTATCGTTTTTATATAATTATGAGCAAATAATATTCAATAATTTCGAGGTATAAACATGCAAGTTTCGGTAGAAACAACACAAGGATTAGGTCGACGTTTATCTATTACAATTAAAGCTGAAGATATTAAAAAAGCGGTTGATAAAGAGCTTATTAATACAGCAAAAAAAGTACGTATTGATGGTTTTCGTAAAGGAAAAGTCCCTTTAAAAATTGTTGAACAACGTTATGGTGCTTCTATTTTACAAGATGCTTTAGGCGATTTGATGCAACGGAATTTTGTTGACGCTATTATTCAAGAAAAATTAAATCCAGCCGGAGCTCCGACTTATACTCCACAAGAATATAAAAATGGTGAAGACTATACATTTACTGTTGAATTTGAAGTTTACCCAGAAATAAAAGTTGAAAATTTAGATAAAATTGAAGTTGAAAAACCAGTTGCACAAGTTGCTGATGCAGATGTTGAAACAATGATTGAAACATTACGCAAACAACAAGGTACTTGGAAAGAAGTTGAAAAAGCGGCTGAAGAGCAATACCGTGTTACTTTGGATTTTGTCGGTCAAGTCGATGGCGCAGAGTTTGATGGAGGTAAGGCTAATGATTTTGCATTAGTATTAGGGCAAGGCCGTATGATTCCAGGTTTTGAAGATGCAATTATTGGTCATAAAGTAGGTGATAAGTTTGATATTAATGTGACTTTCCCTGAGGACTATCATGCTGAAAACCTAAAAGGTAAACCTGCCGTATTCGCATCTACACTTAAGAAGGTTGAAGAACTTGAATTACCTGAACTAACCGAAGATGTTGTTAAACGTTTTGGTATTGTAGATGGTACCGTTGAAAGTTTGCGAGCTGAAGTTCGTAAAAATATGACAAGAGAACTCAACGCAACAATTCGTAACAAAGTAAAAACACAAGCTATTGATGGTTTAGTTAAAAATAATGAGATTGATATACCAGTGGCATTAATCGATCGTGAAATTGATGTGTTACGTCAACAAGCATTATCTCGCTTTGGTGGTAATGTCAAACAAGGTATGGAATTACCGAAAGAATTATTTGAAGCTGAGGCTAAAAAACGTGTTGCTACAGGCTTATTATTTAGTGAAATAATTGAAAGTAATAAATTAACTGCAGACGAATCACGCATTCAAGCATTAATTGATGAAATTGCGACTGCATATGAAGATCCAAAGGAAGTTTCAGAATATTATCACAAAGATAAAAAAGCAATGGAGAATATTCGAGCTGTTGCATTAGAAGATCAAGTTGTAGAACTGTTGTTAGCTAGTGCGAAAGTAACAGAAAAAAATTATTCATTTTCTGAATTAATGAATCAGCAGATGGCTTAATCTATTAGCCTTTTCATTTAATTTAAAAACGCTCACTTTTAAGCCCAAATATGTATTATCTGTTTGGGCTATTTTGTTAATTAGGAGATAAAAATGCCTTTAGAATCATATATGGGTGTTATTCCAATGGTAGTTGAACAAAGCTCTCGGGGTGAACGAGCTTATGATATTTACTCACGGCTATTAAAAGAGCGAGTTATATTTTTGACGGGACAAGTTGAAGATAATATGGCAAACCTTATTATTGCTCAAATGTTGTTTCTAGAAGCAGAGAATCCTGATAAAGATATCCATTTGTATATCAATTCACCTGGTGGAGTTGTTACAGCTGGTATGGCTATTTATGATACAATGCAATTTATAAAACCAGATGTTAGTACAATTTGTTTGGGACAGGCTTGTTCAATGGGGTCATTGCTTTTAACAGCTGGAGCTAAAGGTAAACGTTATTGCTTACCAAATGCACGTGTCATGATTCACCAACCATTAGGTGGTTTTCAAGGACAGGCTTCTGATATCCAAATACATGCACAAGAGATTTTACAGGTAAAAAACCGATTAAATAATATTTTAGCAATGCACACAGGTCAAGATATTAGTGTGATTGAAAAAGATACCGACCGTGATAATTTTATGTCTGCGGATAAAGCAGTTGAATATGGTTTAGTTGATGCCATATATAGTAAACGATCTTAATGTTGGGTAGGTGGTAAACGTGAATAAAGAAAGTTCAAAAAAATTACTCTATTGTACTTTTTGTGGTAAAAGTGAGCATGAAGTCCGTAAACTTATTGCTGGTCCATCATCTATTTATATTTGTAATGAATGTATAGGATTATGTAATGATATTTTAAAAGAAGAGAAAAAAAGTTTTCTTTCTCATGAAGAGTTTATTAGTAAACCATTACCAACACCACACGAAATTAGAGAGCATCTTGATGAATATGTAATAGGTCAAGAAAGAGCTAAAAAAGTTTTGTCTGTCGCTGTTTATAATCATTACAAGCGCTTACGTAACCATGCTAGTCGTAGTGATGTTGAATTAGGCAAAAGTAATATTTTGCTTATAGGACCTACTGGTAGTGGTAAAACGTTATTAGCTGAAACTTTAGCTCGTTTTTTAGACGTTCCTTTTGCTATGGCCGATGCAACAACATTAACTGAAGCAGGTTATGTTGGTGAAGATGTAGAGAATATTATTCAAAAATTATTACAGAATTGTGATTATGATGTTGAAAAAGCTCAGAGGGGTATTATTTACGTTGATGAAATCGATAAAATTTCACGAAAATCGGATAACCCATCTATTACTAGAGATGTTTCTGGTGAGGGAGTTCAACAGGCTTTATTGAAAATTATTGAAGGCACTATTGCTTCAGTTCCGCCAAAAGGTGGACGTAAACATCCTCAGCAGGAGTTTTTGCAAGTAGATACTTCAAAAATTCTATTTATTTGCGGTGGTGCATTTAGTGGTTTGGATAAAGTCATTGAAAATCGTGTATCAATTAACACAGGAATAGGTTTTGGTGCTGAGGTAACAAGTACTAAAAATAAACTTTCTGAGTCGGAGCTATTAGCTAAAATTGAGGCTGAAGACTTAGTTAAGTTTGGTTTAATTCCTGAGTTTATCGGAAGATTACCTGTTATAGGAACATTATCCGAATTAGATAAAAATGCTTTAATTAATATTCTGACGGAACCTAAAAACGCCTTGACTAAACAATTTCAAACTTTGTTTGAGTTAGATGGTGTTGAACTTGAGTTTACGAGAGAAGCCTTGGATGCTATCGCTATAAAAGCGATGCAAAGAAAAACAGGAGCGAGAGGTTTGCGTTCAATTGTTGAAAATATATTATTAGATACAATGTATGACTTACCATCAATGGATACTATTAACAAAGTAATTGTTGAAAAAGAAACCGTTGAACAATCTCTAGCACCGAAATTAATCCATCGTGAAGATGCTGAAATCTCGGCTTGAAATATATATTTGCCATCATAGATATGATGGCAAGAGCTATACCTCAAATTAATATTAAAGCAAAATTTCAGTAAATACTGTCAAGATGTTCTAGAATTAGTGTATGTTAAAACAAAAAAGATAGGCTTGAATATCTAAAAATGACCCCAATATTTATCTAATAGATTTGTACTACTAGAGAGAATAAAATGAAAATAAAACGAACTAAACAAATGATTATGCCTATTTTACCATTGCGTGATGTTGTTGTATTTCCACATATGGTAATTCCTCTCTTTGTTGGTAGAAGTAAATCAATACGTTGCTTAGAAGCTGCAATGGAAATGGATAAGCAAGTCTTTCTTGTAACCCAAAAAAATCCTTCTCAAGATGATCCTGATATAGATGATTTATATGATGTCGGAACTGTGGCCAATGTTTTACAATTACTTCAATTACCAGATGGAACAGTAAAAGTTCTTGTTGAAGGTATTGCAAGAGCTAAAATGAATGACATTGTTGAGAACAACGATTATGAATTTTTTATTGCAAAAGTCAAACCATTAAGTGAAGTAAAAAAAGCCGCGGATATAAGTGAGGCTATGATACGCTTAACTTTATCTAACTTTGATGAATACTCAAAACTAAACAAAAAAATAACTCAGGAAGTTGTTGATTCTATACGTTTTTTGAAAGAACCTTCACGTTTAGCCGACTCTATTGCTGCAACTCTATTCTTGAAAGTTGAACAAAAACAAGAGATTTTAGAAACCGCTAATCTTATAAAGCGTTTCGAATTGCTTATTTCATTGATGGAATCAGAAATTGATTTACTACAAGTTGAAAAAAATATTCGACAACGAGTTAAACAACAAATGGAAAAGGCTCAAAGGGAGTATTACCTCAATGAGCAAATTAAAGCTATTCATAAAGAGTTAGGCGATATAGATAATAAACCTGATGAATATGAAGAATTAAAAGAAAAAATTACTAAAGCTAAAATGCCAAAAGAAGCTACAGATAAAGCATTAGCTGAGCTTAATAAACTTAAAATGATGCCAGCGATGTCTGCTGAGGCAACGGTTGTTAGGGGATATATTGATTGGATGCTTCAAGTTCCTTGGTATAAGCGTAGTAACGTTAAAAAAGATATTGAAGCTGCACAAAAAGTTTTAGATAAAGATCATTATGGACTTGAACGTGTAAAAGATAGAATTTTAGAATATTTAGCAGTTCAAGGCCGTGTTAATAAAGTTAAAGGTCCAATTTTATGTTTAGTTGGTCCTCCTGGTGTGGGGAAAACGTCACTTGGTCAATCAATTGCTAAAGCGACAGGACGTCAGTATATACGAATGGCGCTTGGTGGTGTACGTGACGAAGCTGAGATACGTGGACATAGGCGTACATATATTGGTTCGATGCCAGGTAAATTAATTCAACGCATGGTGAAAGTGGGGGTTAAGAATCCGTTATTTTTATTAGATGAGATAGATAAGATGGCATCGGATATGCGTGGCGACCCTGCATCTGCATTATTGGAAGTACTTGATCCTGAACAAAATAATGCTTTTAGTGACCATTATTTAGAAGTTGACTACGATTTATCTGATGTGATGTTTGTTGCAACGGCTAACTCTATGAATATTCCTGCGCCATTATTGGATAGGATGGAAGTTATTCGTCTTTCTGGCTATACAGAAGATGAGAAATTGAATATAGCAAAGCAACACCTAATTGCTAAGCAGATTGAAAATAATGGTTTGAAATCAAAAGAAATCAGTATTGATGACTCAGCTATTATTGGAATCATTCGTTATTATACGCGGGAAGCTGGGGTTAGAAACCTAGAAAGAGAGATTGCAAAAATTTGTCGTAAAGTTGTTAAGCAATTAGCATTAAATAATAAATTGAAAAAGGTAATTGTGACACAGGATAACTTAAAAGATTTCTTGGGAATACAGCGTTTTGATTACGGTAAGGCAGATAACGAAAACCGCATTGGACAAGTTATTGGTCTTGCTTGGACAGAAGTGGGGGGAGATTTACTTACTATTGAATCTGTAAGTGTTTTAGGTAAAGGAAAATTGACTTACACTGGTTCATTAGGTGATGTTATGCAAGAATCGATTCAAACGGCATTAACAGTTGTTCGATCTCGTGCAGAAAAATTGGGTATTAATAGTGATTTTTATGAAAAACGCGATATCCATGTGCATGTGCCTGATGGAGCAACACCAAAAGATGGGCCGAGTGCAGGTATAGCAATGTGTACTTCACTAATTTCAACATTAACGGGTAATCCAGTTCGCTCTGATGTTGCTATGACGGGCGAAATAACATTACGCGGTGAAGTTTTACCTATCGGCGGATTAAAAGAAAAGTTATTAGCTGCACACCGAGGTGGAATTAAAACTGTATTGATTCCAATGGATAATGTTAAAGACTTGGAAGATATTCCTGATAATGTAAAATCTGAAGTTGATATACATCCAGTAAAATGGATTGATGATGTGCTTACAATTGCATTGCAGAATAATCCATTTGGTATAGAGCCAGTACCAACAACTAGAAAAGCTATTAAGAAATTAAAAAATAGCGTCGATAATTCAGCTATATTAAACTAGTTATTTATTAATTTAATAAAAGATCAACTCTATGTTGATCTTTTTTTTATGCTACATAACATTCGGACAATAGCCAATTTAGTTAAATATGCTATACTTTTACAATTCAACATTTGGTATGGAGAATCGCAATAAATGATGGAGACAATCCGAACAGCAGCAAATAATATTGTTGTTAAGATTATTTTTGCAATAATTATTTTATGTTTTATTTTCACTGGCGTCGGATTTCTAGGCTTTGGTGGCAGTGTAAGTGTTCAAGATCAACAGAAATATATCGCAAAAGTTGATGGTGAAGGTATTAGTCGGGCCGAATTCGAAGCTCAAGCTAGAGCAGTAACAGCGAATGCTGGAGGCGATAGTTCTTTTATCAAAAAATTACGCCGTAATGTTTTATCTTATCAAATTGATAATTATTTAGCTTATAAATTTTCAGAAAAAGTTGGTGTAGCTATTAGTAATGATCAAATCAAAAAGTTTATCAAAAAACAAAAAGAGTTTTTTAAAGATGGTAAATTTGATAATCAGACATATTTAAACCTTCTAGCTGAAAATAATTTTACTCCAGATAGTTATGCTGAAATTATAAGAACAGTATTACAGCAACAACAGACTGTTAATGCTATAATAAATAGTAATTTTATTCTGCCAATTGATTCTGAAATAGCTTCTCTTAAAAATCAAACTAGAAGTGTATATGCTACTTCTGTTAATGCTTCTGTAAGTGATATTGATGAGTCGAATATTACGTTAGATGATGAACAAAAATATTATAACGAACATTCAAAAGATTTTTTTAAAAATGAGCGTGTAAAAGTTAAATATATTATGACTTCTGACGAATCTTTGAGAAAAACAATTAGCGTTACTGAAAAAGAAATTAAAAATGAGTATGATAAAAATATTAAAACTTATTCATATCCAGCTAAGAGAGCTTATAGTGTAATTTTTGTGACTAATAAAGAACAAGCTAATGAAATTGCAAAGGATCTTTCGTCTGGAGCTGATTTTGATACTATTGCTAAAACTGTTAATCAGAATCATGATATTTCACCTTATGGCAAAAATGGTTCATTAGGCTGGTTTGCTGATGATGATTCATTACCTCAAGTTTTTAAAGATGCTCAATTAAAGAAAGTAGGGAAAATCTCATCGCCAATAGCCGTTGATAGTGGTTACGCAATAGTGAAATTAGATGGTATACAACCTAAAAAAGTTATGGATTTCGATTATGCTAAATACCAAATCAAGCCAAAACTCACTGAACAAAAAATACAAAAAGCTTTAGAAAATGAAGAGAATAAAATTAAAACTGCATTACATGATTCTCCTAAAAGTATTGAAGAGCTTGCTAACAAACTTGGATTTGAAGTAAAGACCTCAAATTGGATATCTTTCAACGATAAGTTTTCACTTGCTGCTCATCCTGAGGTTAGGGATGTGATTTTTAGTGAAGAAATGATAGTCGATGGTAAGGCAACGGATAAAATTTCTGATTTAATACCTGTAGATAGGAGTTTTGGGAAGTTTGATTTTGTTGTACAAACAGTTGATTATCGTCCTGAAGGTATAGCTCCATTTGATGAGGTTAAAGATGATATTCATAAAAAACTTTTTACAGAAAAGGCTCAAAGCCAGTTTAGATCTAGTGTTGATAATATATTGACTCAACTTAACGAAACTGGAAAAGCCAAAAATGTCCAATTTGCAAAAAAATATGTTTTGAATCGAAATTCAACAGAACTTGATCAAAAAGTTGTTAATATGGTCTTTAATTTAAATCCTTCAGTATCTGGGAAGACTGTTTATGGTGTGGAATTTTTAGATGATAAAAATGCTTATATTGTTGCGCTAACTAAGGTAGATACCCCAACAGAATATGAAGATATTTCTTCTGAGTTGTTACCTTTATTTATTAATAATACGCATTATTATCTTGCTGCTGACATACGCTCTAAGGCTAAGATAGAAATTATGCCTGATTCCAATTTGTGATTTAACTCCCAAAATAGTAGAAATAATTGAAAAAATGAAAAGTCACTTAGGTGGCTTTTCTCATTTTTATTATTAATGAAATTTTTTTATTTGATGAAGTGAGATAGTTATAAAGCAAATTTAATTGCGTAACTATTTTATGAGGTTAATCAAATGAAAGTATTTTCAATATTATGTATTATATTATCAAGTTTTATTTTTTCGAATATAAGCTTTGCTAATTCGGTTCCAGAAACACCAACTTCCGTTAAACAAGAACAAAAACAAGTTGTTCAAGTAAATATCAATACTGCAACAGCAGAAGAATTATCAAAAGTATTGACTGGAATTGGGGCAAGTAAAGCTCAGAAGATTATAGAATATCGGGAAAAGTTTGGCCCTTTTGTTTCAGTTGAGCAGCTAAAGGAAGTTTCAGGTATTGGACAGGCAACATTGGATAAAAACGCTGGTAAAATAATATTATAATTTATTATCTCCACTAATTAATTATTGGTGGAGATAATATCAATCTAATTATCAATAGGATCAACATCAATGCTCCATCTTACTTTTGATGTTTCGCTCCATTTTCCTATTACGATTAATAGTTGATCCAAAATTTTCTGTAATTGTTGTCTGCTTGTATGTTGAAGTAGTAATTGCCAACGATGATATCCTGCTTTTTTCGGTTGACTTGCAGGCATTGGCCCCAACTGCCATAAAGTATTATTACTATGTTCTTTTAGCCAATCATGCACATGTTGTAAGAATGCTGGAGCGTAATGATTGTTACGATCAGCTGCACGAATTAATGTTTGGTAACTAAACGGAGGTAATTGTGTATGTTGCCGTTCTTGTAACGTTAGTTTGGCAAATCTTTCATAACCTTGAGTTAGTAAAATATTGAGCAAAGGGTGATCTGGATGATATGTTTGTAAAATAACTTGCCCAGCTTTAGTTTCTCGACCCGCTCTTCCTGATACTTGAGTATAAATTTGGGCAAATCGTTCAGTTGCCCGAAAATCATTTGAAAATAAAGCACCATCCACATCAACAATTCCAACCAAGGTTACATCTGGAAAATGATGTCCTTTAGCTAAAATTTGTGTACCAACTAGAATGTGTGCTCCTCCTTGTTGGATACTTTGTAAATAGTTATCTAATGCGCCTTTTTTACTCACTGTATCTCGATCAATGCGACTAATTTTGATATTAGGAAAAAGGATTTCTAGTTGTTGTTCAAGTTGTTCTGTTCCAAACCCAATAGGCATTAAATGTGTTGAACCACATTTTGGGCATTGTTTAGGAACTGTTCTTGGTGTATCGCAATAATGACATATGAGTTTATGTTGTTTTTGATGTAATGTATAAGGTTTATCACAGCGAGGACATTCAGCAATCCAACCGCAATCATGGCATATTAATAATGGTGAAAAACCTCGGCGATTTAAAAATAGCATTACCTGATTATTATTAGATAAATGCTTTTTTATTTGTTCAATTAATGGTTGAGATAAACCAGCAGTAAGTACTAACCCACGCAGATCCAAAATTGACTGTTTGGCTAGCATTGCATTACCGGCTCTTTCGGTTAATTGTAATAAATGATATTTGTGATTTTGCGCATTATTGAGTGTTTCAAGTGAAGGTGTTGCAGAACCTAAAACAATTGGAATATTGTTAAATTTTGCGCGGATAATTGCTAGATCTCGAGCATGATAACGCCAACCTTCTTGTTGCTTATAAGAACTATCATGCTCTTCATCAATAATAATCATTCCTAAGTCTTTAAAGGGAGTAAAAAGTGATGAGCGAGTGCCAACAACAATAGCATTTTCACCATGTTGACTTCTTAACCAAACAGAGAGTCTTTGCTTATCCGTTAATCCTGAGTGTAAAATATCAATTGGCGCATTAAAGCGTTTTTTAAAACGTCCAATTGTTTGCGGTGTTAACCCAATTTCTGGAACTAGTACTAATGCTTGTTTACCTGTAGCTAATATATTAGATAGTATGTTTAAATATACTTCTGTTTTACCCGAACCAGTCACTCCTTCTAATAAAAATACTTCAAATTGATGATTTTTGTTGTTGATTGTTTCTATAGCATAGGTCTGTTCTTTATTTAGCTGAATTGAACTAGTATTTGTTGAAAAATTGGTTTGCCATTGAATATTATCGGATTGGCAGTTTACTTGTTCTATAAGATTTTTTTTCTGTAATTCTTTATAAATAGTGTTATTTACGTCATTTTCAGAAAGAGTATTATTTCTGAATGATGATAATAATAATTTTTGTTTTGGAGTCCGTGATAACGATTCTAAATCAATATTTTTACCCAACTGAGTTAATTGCCATTGTTTTATATCTTCCTTGATTGCTTTTCGCCCTTGTCGTAATAAAACAGGTATAGAATGGAATAGAACTTCGCCAATAGGATAATGGTAATAACTAGCTGCCCAGTTTAACAACTGCCAAATAGAAGGCGTAAAAACAGGTTCAGTATCAATGACAGTTGTAATCGTTTTTAAGCTTTCAATATCAAATTCGGTTTTTTCGTCAATACTAACAATAATTCCTATTGCGTCACGTTTACCGAAAGGAACTTTAACCCGCATTCCAACTTGAGCTGGTTTAGTTAATTGATAATCAAATATTTGGTAAAGAGGTACAGGTAAGGCTATATGAGCGATAAGCATTAAAAATCACAAGTATTATAATTTATATAAAGCTATATTGTACGCAGTTTTTACATAACCCGCAAAAGTTATAAAAACAATCTAGTTTTTATTCATCTAGATTTATTACATTAATAGCCTTAAAAGGATTAGTAGTAACTATTAATAAAATTTGCTATCTTGGTAAAAATTGATGATTAATAAAATGTTAAGGATTAAAGGATGAGTGAATCATTTTCGCACATTAATCAGCGAGGTGAAGCTTATATGGTTGATGTGTCTGAAAAACTAATAACAACACGCGAAGCAAGAGCTGAGTCATTAGTCTTAATGAATTCTGAAACACTGAAGATGATTATTGAGGGTAAACATCATAAAGGCGATGTTTTTGCAACAGCAAGAATTGCAGGGATTCAAGCTGCTAAAAAGACTTGGGAGCTTATTCCGCTTTGTCATCCACTTTTTTTGAGTAAAATTGAAATTAACATAGAAGTAGATCAAATAAAAAATTGTGTTCGAGTTCAATCGTTTTGTCGATTGAATGGGCAAACTGGTGTTGAAATGGAAGCAATGGTTGCTGCATCCGTTGCTGCTTTAACCATTTACGATATGTGCAAAGCGGTTCAAAAAGATATGGTGATTTCTCAAGTAAGATTGTTGACGAAGAGTGGTGGTAGGTCAGGGGACTTTATTGCCCAAAAGGTTTAATAGATAGAAGATGAATAAAGTTATTTTTTTCGCTCAAATTAGAGAATTAGTTGGGACTGAGAGTGTTATGTTAGATGCTAATCAACTTTCAGTTTCCTATCTTATCGATCAGTTAAGTGAACGTGGTGAACAATGGTTTTTGGCATTTAAGGAAAACCCTGTTTTATGCGCTGTAAATCAAACTTTGGTTGATTTTGATTATATTGTGAAAGAAGGTGATGAAATTGCTTTCTTTCCTCCTGTAACAGGTGGATAACATTATGGATCTTATCAAGGTTAGTGAGCAGCCGATTGATGTTAATAAGCTAAACGACTGGCTTTCACAATTACCACAAGATGGTGCTGTTGTCTCTTTTATGGGCAAAGTTCGTAGTAATGAAAAACAAATAATAAGTTTATTTTTAGAACATTATGCAGGAATGACAGAGAAAATCTTGGGTAATCTTATAGCCCAAGCTAGAGAGCGGTGGCAATTAAGTCGAGTTGCGGTAATTCATCGAGTAGGTGAAATTAGCGAAAATGAAAAGATTGTCTTTGTGGGAGCAAGTAGCGCACATCGTTCAGATGCGTTTGCAGCAGTAGAGTTCATTATGGATGTATTAAAGAACGAAGCGCCTTTTTGGAAAAAAGAACGAACGCCCCAAGGCGAAACTTGGGTTGAAGCAAAAAAAACAGATAAAGAAGCATTGAGAAAATGGTATTAGTATTTATTTAGTATATAATGATATTAAGTCATGTCATTCTTTTTTAATGAGAGGTAATTAATGAGAAATTATTCACCTAATGGTTCTGTTATTGAACAATCTGGTAACCGCGTGCAAACATACATGAGTCATGTTTATGGTTGGATGACCGTCGGATTGCTTTTAACAGCCCTAGTTGCTTGGTTTGCATCTAATAACTATGCGCTTTTGAACGTTTTATATCAAGGTATGTGGGTGTTACTTATTGCTGAATTTGCTTTAGTTATTGCTATTTCTGCATTGATTAATCGTCTTTCTGGAGCTGTTGCGACAACGTTATTCATGCTTTATTCGGTTTTAAATGGTTGCACATTTTCGATTTATTTTATTGTTTATACTTCATCATCAATAGCAAGTGTATTTTTTATTACTGCTGGAATGTTTGCAGCTTTGGCTCTTTATGGTTATACCACTAAACGTGATTTGTCTGGTTTTGGACGTTTTTTATTTATGGGATTAGTGGGTATTGTAATTGCTTCGCTCGTTAATATCTTCATGCAAAGCCAACCATTAATGTGGGCTATTACATATATTGGTGTATTTGTTTTTGCTGGATTAACAGCTTATGATACACAAAAATTGAAGGAGTTAGGCGATCAATTATCGCAGGATGATCCTAATATGTTTAGGAGATTTGTTATTTTAGGTGCACTAACCCTTTATCTTGATTTCATTAACTTATTCATTATGTTGTTAAGAATTTTTGCAGATCGTCGATAATTGCATTTAATTCAACTAAAAGGGCTCTAAATTGAGCCTTTTTTGTTAAAATTTTATTAGAATCGTATTTTTTTAGTACTAGTTTGTTAAAAAGTTTCAGGAAAGACTATGTTTCAATATAAAATACAGTAAAATTCTTATTATAATGAATTAATAACTTACTTAACACTATGAAAAAATTATACTATTTTGCCTTAATTAATCTATTTATTTCATCAATACTATCAATTCGTTTCTTTCTTGTCCCTGAGGCATCATTTAATTGGCCGAGTGTGGCATTTTCGATATTTGCTGTATTGGGGCATTTTTTCTCGGCTTATTTATTACTTTTGGTTGTTTGTATACCTCTTTTATGGTTTAAACAAGCTATTTGCAATATTATTTTAGCTGCAATATTTAGCTTTATTCAAATTGGATTATATATCGATACTATTGTATTTCAACAGTATCGATTTCACGTAAATCAATCTGTCTTATCCATGGTTTTGTCTGGACAGGTTGTCGATTTTTCGATAATTACCTATTTTTTAATGTTTACGCTTATTGTTGTTGTATTTTGCACAGAGTATTTTATTCTTTACTTGCTCAATAACAAATTAACTTCATTGCATAAAAATTCAAGAATTGTTTTATTATCAACAATATTTCTTTTCAGTTCATTTTTAATTAGTCATGTTGTGCACATGATTGCATTTTATTATGCTTATTCGCCTATTATGGTAGTGAAAGAATATATTCCACTTTATCGACCATTTACGTCGAAAAAAATCATGAATTTTTTTGACGAAAAAGGGCAACGAAAAGTCGTGTATAACAAAGATAATAGTAATGCTAGTGTTGATTACCCGAAAAATCCTTTGGTGATTAATCCAGAAAATAAAAAAACTAAAAATATTATGTTTATTGTTTTGGATTCTTGGCGATATGATACGTTTAGTGAAGAAATTTCGCCTAATACATTTCGTTTTGTTAAGCAGAATAATGGGGTTATTTTTGATAACCATTATTCAACTGGTAATGCAACACGTACAGGTATTTTTGGTTTGTTTTATGGTATTCCAGGTACTTATTGGGATTCATTTTTACGAAATAGTGTTCCTTCACTCTTTATCACAACACTACAGAAAGAAAACTATAATATTGGGATTTTTACATCAGCTAAAGTAACTGCTCCAGAATTTGATCGAACAGCCTTTGTTACCATCAAAAATTTAAGAATTAGTAGTAAAGATGGTTCTGCATCTAGTCGAGATAAACAAATTACTGATGATTGGCTTGCATGGTATAAACTACGAGATACATCTAGACCGACATTTTCTTTTTTATTTTATGATGCTCCTCATGCTTATGACTTTCCTGACGATTTTTCGGTGAAATTCAAACCTATTGGTGATCTTAATTATATGACATTGAGTAATGACACCGATCCTTTGCCTATTTTTAATCGTTACAAGCAAAGTGTTTATTATGATGATTATTTACTACAAAATATTTATGATGAGCTTGTAGAATCAGGTTCGTTAGATAATACAATATTGATTATTACAGGTGATCATGCTCAAGAGATGAATGATAATAAATTAGGATTTTGGGGGCATAATGGTAATTACACAGATGCACAAACAAAGGTGCCTTTTATTATTATTGGTGGTAAAGAATTAGAGAGCCTTAAAAATAATAGTACAAAAATAACAAGCCATGAAGATGTCGTTCCAACCCTAATGAAACATTATTTATATGTGAAAAATGATATAAGTGATTATTCGACAGGTTATGATTTATTTAATCCTATAACTGACCGTAACTGGCTTTTGATGTCTAATTATAGTTCTTATGCGGTGAGAACATCTGATAATATTTATCTTGTTAATCGATTAGGTATCAGTCATTATATGGATTTACATAATCGTGAAGTTGATGAAGTGCCGAATTATCAATATATTCAAGAAGCAATGAATCATATGCGTTATTTTTCTCAATCAGCAAAAAATAGCTTAATAAATAAAAACAATTAATTATTAATATTAAGTTGATAATACGGTTAAATTATATAAAGCAATTTCAGGTGAAACATCTTATGATGTTTTTAGAGGATTATTTCAATCATGAAGTGTGAATAGCTCAATTCTTTTTTACAAATAATTGATAAAAATTTGGATATATAATTGATTTTATTGTTTTCATTTGTGTTAATAAAGATCCTATATATCAATAAAACAGAGATCACATTAATGTTGTTTTGGGCGTACTTTTGTTTAGCATATGATATATTAAAACTCTTTATGATTTGCTTTTAGAATAACGACATAGAGCAAATTAACACTTATGACAATAAAGTAACAATAATTGCCTTGATACCACTAAAACCGATGTAAAGGCCCTTTTATAATTTCATTAATTTGCATTATAAAAATACCTTGTTAAAATAAACCCGAAGCAAATTAAAGCATTATTCAAAAACGATATAATATTATTATTTTTAATTTATAAAAATATGGCTGGTTTGTATGATTCTGGAATTTAAAAATTATAAAAATGATCTCTTAAATCAAAGTACAATAAAAGATAAATATTAAGAATGGGTTTTATGGCTAATTTTCTAAAAAAAACATTTGGGGCATTAACTCTAGGTTATTTGATACGACAATATCTATTTTGTTTAATATTTGTTGTACCGCTTTTTTGTTTAATCATATTTAAGTTTAAAAATCCTGAAAGTATATATTTAGGTGTATGTATTTTAATACAATGGGGATTATATCCATATTCTAGATTTGTTTATGAAGGTGTTGTGAATTACATAGTTGGGGATAATTTATTTATTGTACGAACAGAATTGTTCTTAATAGTAAAAATATGGACAATGGCGCTGTGTTTTGGTTTTGCTTGGTTACTTGCTCCACTAGGTTTATTATATTTATATTTTCGATCGTCTTAGTTAGATGGATTTACCTTGCTATGCATTATTAGAAATATAAGTAATATAGCAATGATAATTCTGATACTTACTTTATATTGGGCTTTCTTTTTTATCCAAGCATGACTACTCACTAAAATTAGACGTACTTTTTTATAGTATTGCTGTATTAAAAGGTTATATTATGAATTGTTATAAGTTAGCAAGATAAAGCAGATTAACACTTGTAATAACCAAGTAAAAAAACTACCAAACTATTACTAGCATAAAACACAATGCTACCAAGAGAGATTTATGAATCAACAAAATACCAATAATTGCCTTGATACGACTCAAACCGATGTAAAACGCTCTTTTATAATTTCAATTATGCATAAATTAGTTCCTTTTTCGATGATTTGGGTAAGTTTAGTTTTAATGTATGGCGTAATATGTATGTACACTAACACTGTTGGACAAGATGAGTTTTACCGTTTTATCTTCTTTTTGCGTAGCCCTTTTATTGTGGTGCTTAATTGTATTGCATTATTTATTAGTGTTTACCATTCAATAGTTTGGTTTAATTTAATACCCAAAGCTTTACCTTGCACAATATTTAATAAAAAATCTAACGCATTATTACTGATTGCGGGACTGTGGATGGTGATGCTAACTGTTTCGATTTTTTTATTTTTATTTGTATTGAAGTGAGTGGTATTGAATTAATGAAAAATCAACAAATTCAAGTTAAAAATACTGATGGAAAAGTCATAAAAGGATTATTTGCTTTAGGCGGTACATGGGCTGCAATTTTTTTACCAGTTGTGCTTGTCATTTTGGGATTTATTATTCCTTTTGGCGATGCAATAACACGTTCTTATATTCTTAAAATAGCCAATAAAGAAATTGGTAAAGTTTTTTTATTTTTGATGATTTCATTACCTATCTGGTGTGGATTACAACAAATTTTATCCATTTTACACGAGCGTAAAATCTATCCTAAACGTGAAAAATTACTGACGTTTGGATTAGCATTAGCATGGACATTACATGCTATTTATATATTGTTTATTCGAATGTAAGAGATATTTTTTTGAATTGTAAGAACAACGGCAAAAATACACAAAACGTTATTAATCAAATCACGTTTTGTGTATTTTTAAGACTAATAATAAGTAAGTTCGCGGGTAATAGTTGTCTGTTTACCACCGTTATTATTTTTAATTTTAATTGCTGTTAGCCAATCGTTTTTTTCATTAAAGGTTGAAAAATTAGTTACATAATGAGCCGCTTCTTTGCCTGATGACAAATAAGTACCTTCAATGGTTGTTAATCGATGATGACCATTATCATATTGATACGAAAAATCACTCTCATTTTTCATATTATTACTAAATTGATACGACACTTTGGTTAGCTGTTGCTCTTGATATCCAAATGTATAAATTGAAGCCCCTTTTTGTTCTTTACCTGTATAGTTACCATTCTCATCAGTTTCTTTAAGCAGCCATTGTACATTTTTATTGATAAGACAATTATTACTGTCGTATACATAATTATCTGTTTCAAAAAAGACAAAATCGGTCGCTTTTTTAGTTTGCTGTGATACGACAATTTTGCCTTGTTCATCGGTATTAAATTGGATAATGCTGTTAGTTTTATCTTCTACATCTTCAATGATATTTTCCCAACCAGATTTATTTTTTTGTAGGTGTTCCGAGTAAATACGGGTATTTTTATCTGAATAAAGATCATAATGGCTTTGTGTGATAAGTCCGTTAGAAGCATATTCTAGTTCGTGCTTAGCTGTAGAGCTGTTAGCATCCGCTCCCAATTTGGTAGTTGAAGTCCGAATCTCTTGTTTAATATTTCTTACTGGTGAGTCAATATAATCGAGGATTTGAAAGATATAGTTATTTGCCTCAACTATATTCTGAATAGGATTATCACTACAGGTTATCGCCATGGCATTTATTGGAATTATTGATAAGCAAGGGGTTAATAAAAAAGGTAGTATTCGTTTTTGCATAATAAACCTGCTAAATAGATTGGTATATTGACTTATTAACAATGGTTTTATTATAAACCATTGTTAAATTATTGCGTTGCATATTTATTTTCTACGCATTAACAAGGCATCTTCCCAACTGACCTCTCTATCTTTTTTCTTATCTCGCTGTAGATCTTGTTGAGATTCATCCTTATGAGTAAATTGCTCTGTTTTGTCAATTTTATCTTTATGTATCATAGTGTTACTTTTCTTTCGAGGTGGCTTATCTAAAAATGAAAGTAATGCTTTTGTATATTCATCTTCAGGAGAATAGAAGATCTTCTCACGTGAGCCTTGCTCAATAATACTACCATCTTTCATAACAACCACTTGGTGACACAAAGTGTAAACCAACGCTAAATCATGGCTAATAAACAAATAACTAAGCTGATGCTTTTCTTGCAATGATTTCAGTAAATTAATAATTTGTTTTTGAATAGTATGATCCAACGATGAAGTAGGTTCGTCTAAAATCAATAATTCAGGCTGTAAAATTAAAGCTCTAGCAATAGCTATTCGTTGACGTTGCCCTCCAGAAAACTCGGTCGGATAGCGATAACGCATATCTGGATCAAGCCCAACTTCTTGCATAATATCAATTACAGCTTGTTCACGCTCTGCATTACTTAGTTTTTTGTGAGTCACCAATCCTTCACTAATAATCTGCTCAACATTAAAACGTGGATTAAGTGATGAAAACGGATCTTGAAAGACCACTTGAATTCGGCTACGAAATGGTAACAGTTTTTTACCTGTTAGATTTTGTATCGGATGGCTATCAAATAAAATATCACCTTGCGATTTAATTAGCCGTAAAATTGCTAATGCTGTAGTGCTTTTCCCCGATCCTGACTCACCTACAATACCAACCGTTTCACCTTGGTGTACAGCAAACCCAATATTGTTGATAATTTTCTTCTTTTGGCTGCTAAATAAACGTTTTTTGGTAATGACTTCAACATTAAGGTGATTAACATTAAGTAATATTCCAGGTGAATCGGGCAATGGTACAGGTTCACCTTTTGGCTCTGAATTCAATAGTGTTTGAGTATATTCATGCTGTGGACGTAAAAAGATACGCTGTTTATTATTGTATTCAATAATTTGGCCCTGTTGCATAACAGCCACTTTATCAGTAAGCTTTTTAACAATACCAAGGTTATGCGAAATAAAAAGCATACTCATATTGAGTTCTTTCTTTAACTCTTTTAGTAACTGAATAATTTGTGCCTGTACAGATACATCTAGTGCTGTTGTCGGTTCGTCAGCAATAAGTAACTTTGGATGCGTTAATATTGCCATAGCAATCATTACTCGCTGCCTTTCGCCACCAGATAGTTGATGAGGATAAGCTAATAATTTACTTTTGGGTTCCTTAATGCCTACACGATCAAGGTATTGTAAAATTTCGCCACGAGCTTGATTACGCTTCATTCCTCGATGTAACGCTAGCACTTCATAAAGTTGTTTTTCAACTGTATGTAGAGGATTTAATGACACCATCGGTTCTTGGAATATCATGCTAATTTCATTGCCGCGAACTTTACGAAGTTCTTTATCTGGCACATGTAATAATGATTTTCCTTCAAACAAAATATCACCAGTAGGGTATACCACTTGTTCTTTACGTAGTAGTCGTAAAATTGATAATGCGGTAATGCTTTTCCCTGAGCCTGACTCTCCCACTAAAGCAAGTGTTTCTTGTTCATTAATATCAAAACTAACATTACTTACTACTTGTGATAGTAAATGCGTACCACGTTTAAATGCAACACTTAAATCCTGAACGGATAATAAAGGAGAACTCATTAATACACTCCTTTGTTTGGATCAAATGCATCTCTTACTGCTTCACCAATAAAAATAAGCAGTGACAGTAAAGTTGCAATAACTAAAAATGAACTGATGCCAAGCCAAGGAGCTTGTAGATTGTTTTTACCTTGTAGTAATAATCGTCCTAGTGATGGCGAATCAATCGGTAAACCAAAACCTAAAAAATCTAGCGCTGTTAGTGTTGTTATCGAGCCACAAAGTATAAAAGGTAGAAAGGTTAATGTTGCCACCATGGCATTAGGCAAGATATGACGAAACATAATTTTAGTGTCACTAACTCCCATTGCTTTAGCTGCACGAATATAATCAAAATTGCGAGTACGCAAAAATTCAGTACGCACTACACCTACTAAAGCCATCCAACCAAATAATACGGTAATACCTAATAACCACCAAAAATTAAGCGGTAAAATACTGGCTAATAGAATAATAACAAATAGCTCAGGTAACCCACTCCATATTTCTATGAAACGTTGACCAATTAGATCAATTTTACCTCCATAATAGCCTTGTATAGCCCCAAAAATGACACCAATAATTGAAGTAAAAATCGTCAAGAAAATCGCAAAAAACATAGATATGCGAAAACCGTATAAAATATTGGCAAATACATCGAAACCTGCATCGGTGGTGCCTAACCAATGTGATGCCGAAGGCGGCGTTGGAAACGTGTTGGATGTATCATAAATTAATGTATTGTAGCTATAACGAAATGGCGCCCATAAAATCCAGCCATTAGTTTCTATTTTATTTTGTACAGCAGGATCAAGAAAGTTAGTTTGTGTGGCTAATTGTCCACCAAATTCCGTTTCTGGATAAAAATGAAAAATCGGCGAATAGTAATTATCCTTATATTTAATAAAAATTGGTCTATCGTTAACAATAAAATCAGCAAATAAGCTAATCACAAAACAGATCATAAATAACCAAAGTGAGTAATAACCACGACGATTCTGTTTAAATCGTTGCCAACGCTGTTGATTAATAGAGTAATGGGTGGTCATTAGTTGCGAGCCTCAAAGTCAATACGTGGGTCAATCATCATATAAGATAAATCAGATAATAATTTAGTAATAAGGCTGATTAATGTAAAGATATACAATGAACCAAAAATCACTGGGTAATCACGTTGTATAATTGCCTCATATCCCAATAGCCCAAGTCCATTAAGCGAAAAGATAATTTCAATCAATAATGAACCAGTAAATAAAATACCAACAAAAGCTGCAGGAAAGCCTGATACAATCAGCAATGTTGCATTGCGAAAAACATGTTTATATAAAATTTTTCTTTCACTTAATCCTTTAGCACGTGCGGTTATTACATATTGTTTGCGGATTTCATCTAAAAATGAATTTTTAGTTAGCATGGTGAGTGATGCAAAACCGCCAATAACCATTGCAATAGTGGGTAAACAAATATGCCATGCGTAGTCTTTTATTTTGCCCCAAAAATTGAGTTGCTCAAAATGGTTCGATATTAGCCCACGTAGAGGAAAAATATCCCAATAACTACCGCCAGCAAATAATACAATAAATAAAACCGCTAATAAAAAAGCAGGTATCGCATAGCCAATAATAATTAATGTACTTGACCAAAAATCAAATGCAGAACCATCTTTCACTGCTTTGCGAATGCCTAACGGGATTGAAATGAGATAAACAATCAAAGTACTCCATAATCCCAATGAAATTGAAACAGGTAAACTTTTGGCAATTAAACCTAGTACCGATTCACTTTTAAAAAAACTATTACCAAAATCAAATAATATATATTTCTTTAGTGTTTCGATATAACGTTCAAATATCGGTTTATCAAAGCCGTACTGCTTTTCTATCATTGCGACAACTTGGGGATCAAGTCCGCGTGAACCGCGATAATTTGATTCATTTTTATATTGCTGCACTGGCGTAGATGAGCCACCACTCCCAGGCAATAGCCCTTGCCCTGCTTGCGGTCCGTTTTCAATCATAGCAAGCGCCTGATCAACGGGTCCACCTGGCGCAACTTGTACAATAAAAAAGTTGATAGTTAAAATCACAAACAATGTTGGAATAATCAGCAACAGTCGACGAATAAGGTAATTGATCATATTAATGTTCCCGATTTTTAGGTAGGCTAGCTGCTTTGTTTGCATCATACCACCAACTATCAACTCCGATTGCATAAGTAGGTTGTATAGCTGGTTGCCCAAATTTATTCCAGTATGCATAATACGTTTTACTGTTATACCACATTGGAATCATTGGATATTCTTGCGTTAAAATCCGATCAAGCGCTCGTCCTAGCGGGACTAACTCTTCTTGATTATCCACATGTTTGGTGATTTCAGCAATAATGGCATCAATAGCCTTATTATGCAAACCCGAAGCATTCCATGATGAGTTAAGATACTCGCTTCCCCAAAGCACTAGCAAATTAGAGCTTGGGTAATTTACGGCATAATAATCACGTGCAACCATATCATAATCACGTTCACGAACACGTCGTAATTGTTGTGCTGAATCTAGCAAGGTAATATTCATGGTGATCCCCAAACGTGCTAAATTTTGTTGAAAGGGAATGGCATATTTAATATCACTACCAAGGTAACTGATCAGTTCAAATTCAAATGGTTGCTGTGTTTTAGTGTTAATCAGCTTACCGTCTTTAACTTCCCAACCCGCTTGTTTTAATAATTCTGCTGCCTTTAATAAATTATCACGATTAAAGCCCTGACCATCACTTTTTGGCAAATAATAGGCGTTGCCGAAAGCACGCTTTGGAATAATATCTTTATAAGCATTAAGCCATTTTAATTCTTTCTCGCTAGGTGTGCCGATTGCGGCATAAATGGTGTTTTCGAAAAAGCTATAAGGTCTTTTGTAACTGTCATAATAAAAGGCATGATTTAGCCATTCAAAATCAAATGCCAAGGTAATAGCTTCACGAACTTTAATATCTTTAAATAGATCTTTTTGTAAATTAAACGCAAGCCATCTAGTGTCGGTAGCTGTTTGAACAGGTTTTTCTTGTTTAATAATATGGTTAGAATCAAAATATCTACCTTGATATTGAGTAAACCAGTTTTTAGGTTGATCTTCAGCACGCAAATCATATTCGCCAGCTTTAAAGGCTTCTAGCGAAACGTTATCATCCATATAATAATCAATACGTTTTTCGTCAAAATTATCTAAGCCTTTATTAATAGGTAAATTACGTGCCCAATAATTCGGATTACGTCGATAAACAACATATTGCCCTAATTTATATTCGCTAATGTAGTATGGACCACTACCAACTGGTGGTGTAGTTAGTGGTTCAGAAAGATCATGATCTTTCCAAAAATGTTTCGGCATAACTCGCATACTACCAACGAATGAAAGGAGTTTTTCCCGATCGGAATCGGGAATATCAACACGCACATGGTGATCATCTATTGCCTTAACTGTAATGCCTTTATTATAAACACGATACTGAGGCACGCCTTCGGTCATAAATTTGTGAAAGGTAAACTCAACATCATGGGCAGTTATTGGTTTCTCATCTTGAAAACGAGCGTTGGAATTAATAGTAACCTCAGCCCAACGATAACTATCAGAATAAGTTATTGATGTCGCAATAAGTGGATAAAAACTGGTAATATCATCAGCCGTATTGGTAAAAAGCGTGTCATATAACGCCCCTGAATTTCGCTCTGGTGCTCCACGGCTAGCGTAGCGATTCAAATTATCAAAAGAGCCAACTTCAGCCAGTTTAATTACTCCACCTTTAGGTGCATTAGGATTTACATAATCAACATGTTGAAAGTCAACATGATACTTTGGTTGACCTGAAAGTGAAAAGATGGTTTTGTGGTAAATTACCTCACGTTTTTCAGTAGGAATAACGATATCAATTTGTTTATCCTGAGATGATTGAACAGGAATATTAACATCGATTTCTTCCTCAGTTTGAGGTGAAATTGTTTGCGGTAAAATTTGTTGTTCTTCATCGGCAAAAGCAGGTGCAGAACAAATGGCTATACCACTTAGGCAACTCAAGATGAATAATATTTTTATAGGTTGTTTAATTCGACTAATCATCCTAATTCCGTTCCTGCTTTTATTTAACAATAACATGTTTATATTACTTTTTATTTATTATTAACAAATTCAAATCATTTAAGACAATCATCATCGCCTAGCTAGGGTGTCTATTTTGCCAAACTTCAACTAAATGAGCAAAAACTAATTAATAAAGTTTATATAAAATGATAATGTTAGCGAAAAGCATACCGTTATTTTTAGATTAAACAAGCTATATTGAATCAATTATACATTTTATATTTTTCAATATGACTAACTATACCTACATAAATTGGAATATATAGACAGCTATCTTTTTGTTAAAAAGTTTCAGGTAACTATACGTTTCAGTATAAATATCTTGAAAATAGATAAGAAATCAAAAAATCGATTATCATTGTTTAATTGAAAAGTTGGATGTACTTACCACCCATAAAAGGGATATTACGTATTGTTAAACTCAAAATATGAGTTATTACCGTTTTTGCTTGATGTCTGTTTTTCCAAAGTTGAACCTGATAATAACGTACTTTTGTTAAGGATTTCATCTAAACTAGCATTACACAATTTATCGAAAGAATCGAAGTTCATCTTTTCAAGTCTTTCAATAATTTTGGCACCCACGAATTTAAGCTCCATCAAATGTTGTCGTTCTGTTTCTGAAAAGGCAATATTATTACCATTACGTTATATTAAATATGCTTTTAAAATAATGTGCTTTTGTAGCTTTTTTATGTAGGCGCCTGTTAACATTTTATAGGCATAATGCTTTGTTATTAATAGTTTTTATCGAGATAATTTCATAACAACATCCTTATGTCTTTTCTTTTTATTACAAAATCAAGATCTTTTAATTACCTTGAAGAATTGCTAATAAATCCTCCGAAGTTTTAACTGCGTGAATTCGTATTAGCGTATCTTCAGCAATCACTGCTCGAGTTAGTTGACGTAAAATATCTAAATGTTCATTGGTTTTTGCAGCAATACCAATGACAACATAAGCTATATTATTATCTTCATCCCAATTAATTCCTTCAGGATAATATATGATTTTGATTCCAGTTTGGATAACACTATCACGTTTTTCCGTTGTGCCGTGTGGAATGGCGATTCCGTTACCTAAAAAAGTCGAAATTTGTTTATCACGATCAAACATTGCTTGGGTATAGTCGTCTTTGACTAACTTAGCTTGGATCATCTTTTCTGATACGTCTTTAATTGCTTCTTTTTTAGAATAGGATCCAGTTACGATTGAAATATCATGTACTGTCAAATTTAATGTGCTCATTTCTATTCCTTACTAAATTGAATATACCGAAATAAATCGGTATATTTCTTGATTGATTAAACTGATTTTTTGGCAACTAATTGTCGATTTTGATGAATACGTACTAAACCTAATAATATAGCGCCAACTAGTGCTCCTACGAAGATACAGCCTACCCATAAAAATGGTTTATTAACCAATGGCAGAACTAAAAATCCTCCATGTGGCGCTGGAACTTGAATTTGACATATGAATGTCAATACTGATGCGATTGCAGAAGATAACATCATAATTGGAATTACTCGCAAAGGATCCTTAGCCGCAAATGGGATTGCACCTTCTGTAATGTGTGTCGAACCTAAAACATAGTTAACAAGTCCAGCAGCACGTTCTTCTTCTGTGAAAGCTTTGCTGCGGAAAATAGTGGTAGAGAATGCAATAACAAAGGGTGGTACTATACAAGCAGCAGACACACCTGCCATGAAATAGAAATTTCCTTCACCTAACAACATAGTGCCAGTAACATACGCTGCTTTATTAACAGGACCACCAAAGTCAAACGAACACATTGCTCCAATAACAATACCGAGTAAAACAGGATTTGCAGATTGTAATGATTCAAGGAAAGATTTCATTCCATTATTAATACTTGCAATTGGACCACCAAGTAAAAACATACCTGCACCGATAACAAATACACCAATTAATGGCATAATAAAAATCGATTTAAGTCCTTCAAATGAACGAGGTAATCCATCTAACATTTTTTTGACATAAAGCATTAAATAGCCTGCTGCAAAGCCGGCTATAATTCCGCCTAAGAATCCTGCACCAGTAATGTTGGCGATTAAGCCACCAACAAAACCAGCCACCATGCCAGGTTTTCCGCTTATTGAATAGGCAATAAATCCAGTAAAGATTGGTACCATTATGCCAAATGCTTGCCCACCTATTTTCATTAACAATGCAGCAAATTCATTATATTGGGCATTATTAGGGTCGGCGGAATAGATTCCCCATAAAAATGATAAAGCAATTAGTACTCCACCTGCGACAACAAATGGTAGCATGTTTGACACACCACTCATTAGGTGTTTATAGATTTGGCGTCCAATCGATTCTTTTACTTCTACTTGGTTTGATGAAACTGTGTTATTAGTGCTATTTTGGGCACCTTTACGAACAGGAACTGTACCTGACATAATTTTTTCGATTAGTGCTGCAGCCTTATGGATACCGTCTTTAACCGGTACTTCAAGCACGGGTAAACCATTAAAGCGATCTGGATTGACATCTTTATCTGCTGCAATAACAACACCAATTGCATTGACAATATCAGCATCAGTAATGGCGTTATCAATACCACCTGCACCATTGGTTTCCACTTTTATTTCGACTCCAGCCTTTTGGGCCGCTGATTTTAAGGCCTCTTCAGCCATATAAGTATGCGCGATACCGGTTGGGCAGCCTGTAACGGCTAATATTTTTTTCATAACAATCTCCTTTACTTGATTAGGGTAACTTCAAGTTGATCCATATAAATATTGATTTTATTTAGTAAACCTAATCCGTCTGATTCTGCAACGTTAGCGCCTGTTGCTGATGCCTTTTTTATGGCTTTTTCAATATGTTGTTGTTTAGGTAGCCATTCACTAAGAAAAGCTGCTAGTGACGCATCACCGGCACAAGCCGAGCTAATTAATTTGATTTTTACAGCATTGCAAAACCAAATATTTGTCCCATTAGAAAAGTAAAGCCCTTTAGCTCCCATGGTTAATAAAATATTTCTCGCTCCTTGCGCATGAATATTTTCTAGTGCAGCAATGACTTGTGATTTTGTTTTCGTTTCAAAGCCAAAAATCTCTTTTACTTCATCATCATTAGGTTTAATTAATAGTGGTTTATAGGAGAGTAAATCACCTAATTTTGGGTGACTAATATCAAGGATAACTTGAATATTTTTTTTGTTGCATAAATTTAAAATAGCCTTGTAATATTCAGATTCAATATTATTTGGCAAGCTACCACTGACGACTAAATAACTATTGTTAACCAGTGATTCAATAATAGTTAGCATTTCTGTTTTTTTATCATTAGGTATAAACGGACCTTTACTGACTAATTTATATTCGTTTTCATTATCATTGATAAAAACATTAATACGCGTGATATCATCAATAAAACAGGGTTTTGTCTTGACCTGTATTTTCGTTAGTTCATCAATAATATATTTACCAGAAAATCCGCCAAAGAATCCTAATGCACAAGTGGGGCTATCAAATTTATGCAATACGATTGAAACATTGACTCCTTTTCCATTCGGGCTATATTCAGTATGAGAGGTTCGATTAACTGCATTAGGGTTAAGCCCTTGACAATGAATATTCATATCGATTGCAGTGTTAAGTGTTAATGTATAGATCATTATCTTGGCCTCTATAATTTGCCTGCACATCCACATGTTGTAATAATTTTTTTGACAATGTCTTTCATTGCTGCTTTTGCAGGTTTCATATAATGGCGGGGATCATTGGCATCGGGATGTTCAATAAAGTATTGTTTTAATGCATCTGAAAATGCAATTTTTAATTCTGTCGCAACATTTACTTTACAAATTCCACGCTTAATACACTCACGCACGTCTTTTTCTGGAACACCCGAAGCGCCATGTAATACGAGAGGAATATCAACCATTGAGCGAATTTCTGATAAACGATCAAAATCCAGTTTTGGCTCTGATTTATAAAGACCATGTGCTGTACCAATGGCGATAGCGAGGGAGTCAATTCCTGTTTTTTCAATAAAATCTAAAGCTTGTTTTGGATTAGTATATAAAGCATCTTTATCATTAACGATTAAATCATCTTCAACGCCACCAAGGCGACCTAATTCAGCTTCAACACTAACATCGTAACGGTGAGCATATTCAACTACTTGTTTGACAATGGCGATATTTTCTTCATATGGAAAATGGGATCCATCAATCATGACCGATCTTACTCCAGCATTAATTTTACTGGTGATATCGTTATATTCTTCGTGATGATCTAAATGGACAGCTAATGGAATGTTATGCTTTTTTGATAAAGCATTTGCTATAGCAAGTATATTTTCTGTTTCTGCATAACTGTATGTACCAGGTGTACCAGCCAAAATAACGGGCGATTGTAATTCTGTTGCTGTTTCAACAACGACCTGCATAGTTTCTAAGTTATGGATATTAAAGGCAGGCACAGCATAATGTTCTGTTTGAGCCTTTTTTAGCATGTTATTACTTGAAATAATAGTCATATAACTTCTCCTTAATAATCTAATTCACTTTGTATTATGTTAGTAACTTTTGTTTTGAAAATTATTTCCATTAATTATGATTTCAAAACGAAAGTTACGCTAGTAATAATCGCGTGAGTTAGATCACAAAAATTAACATTACTTTTAAAACGAAATAAAAAAGATTGATAAATTTTCGTTTTGATAGTTAACATGTATATGTAAAACGCTGTGGGATAAAAAATGCTAATTATTAATGGTATGATTTATAAGATAAAATTCTAATCATAGTTTGATGTTGACCTAATATATGATTAATTCTATTATCACTATCCTTAATTTTTATCTATGGCGTAGGAAATAAAATTGGCTAGAGCATCTTCAGGTTTATTAAAACGACGATTACAAATTGCAGAAATTGTTCGTAAGCAAGGTGAAGTTAAAGTTGATGAATTATCTGAATTGCTTCAGGTCTCAAATGTGACTATTCGTCAAGATTTAACTTATTTAGAGCAGCAAGGATATTTAAAGCGTTCTTTTGGTGGTGCAATTTATGTTACCCCTGAAGGTGTGTTTAATCAGCTAAGTGTTAATACACCAAGTTATATACAAAGTAATAGTTGTGATATTGAATTAGTCAAAACCTGTTTAAGCTATATTAATGATGGCGATACATTGTTTTTAAGCCATGGAAATTTGATAAGAAAGTTGATTCCGTTTTTACATTGCAAAAAATCATTAATACTCATTATGAATGACATTAGCAATGCACAATTAGCGAAAGAGTTTACCGATGCTGAAGTAGTGCTTGTTGGTGGAGCCATACTGGAAGGGAATCTTTTGTTAGATAACAAAATGATCAATTTTATTTTGAACCAATTTTCTATATCACATTTTGTTATCGAATTAAGTTCAATCAATACTGATAATCAATTGATTATTGAAAGTTTAGAGCAGGTTAGAATTTATCAACAAATAATGAAAAAAGCAGCACATACAATTGGCATATTACCGCAACGTATTATTCATAATAATGATAATAGTATTGGAACTTTAGTTGATATTGATATGGTGATGTTATCAAGATCTGCTGTAACCGAGTATCATCAACAATTATTAGATGCTAATTTTGAGCAGCTTATTTCAAATAAATATTGTGTAACTTATCAAAACAAATTGGAGACATAATATGCGTTTTAAAATCTGCACGATAGGCGAACTGCTAGTTGAGTTTTTAGCAAAAGAACAAAATCAGCGTTTCGATCAAGCTGGGGAGTTTATCGGCCCTTTTGTTAGTGGCGCCCCTGCAATATTTGCAGATCAAGTTGCAAAATTAGGTTTTCCTGTTGTTTTTTTTAGTTGTGTAGGAAAAGATATTTTTGGAAAAATGTGCATCCATCGCCTTAAAAGTGATGGTGTCATTATTGATGGTATTACTCCACATAATAAGGCCAATACAGGTAGTGCGTTTGTTACTTATAAAGGTTCTAATGAAAGAGATTTTATTTTTAACATTCCAAATAGTGCATGTGGTTTACTTTCGTTTAACCATATTAATGAAAACTTATTAAGAGATTGTACTCATTTGCATGTAATGGGATCATCGCTTTATTCATTTCGTGTGATTGACGCTATGAGAAAAGCGTTGGATATCATCAAAAGTAAAGGCGGTACAATTTCATTTGATCCTAATCTACGCAAAGAAATGTTTGATATACCAGAAATGGAACAATCTTTCGATTATATTATGGAGTATACCGATATATTTTTACCCAGTGAAAGCGAAGTTAGCTATTTCATTAACAATAATGAAAATGAACAACAAACTATGTTTAAGTTGCTTAAAAAAGGCATTAAACATATTGTGGTAAAAGGGGGAGCTAAAGGAGCTAAATATTATGGACTTGATGAACAAGGTCATTTACAAACACTTCATGTTGATGGATACAAGGTCAACTCGATAGATCCAACTGGTGCGGGAGATTGTTTCGGGGCAACATTTGTCAGTTTAATGTTAGCAGGTTACTCTGTTGAACAAGCCTTGCAATATGCTAACGCTAGTGGTGCTTTAGCCGTATCTAAAAAGGGCCCGATGGAAGGAACTTCTACATTAGCTGAACTAAAACATTTCCTTTTTCATACTTCAATTGAATAGTTATTAAAATTAATGTGATTATCGGAATTATAGGCAAAAAAAACCCAATAACAAAAGTTATTGGGAAAACATAAGGAATAGGAAAACAATGAAATAATGCATTGTCGAGACATAGTATGTACTTTTTTTTGAAGAAAGTCTGTAAAGATATGTGAATAATTGATTAAATAGTTCGTATCTATCATGTTAAATAAACGTAAAGGATAAGTTTTTTTAGATAAATATAGGTATTTCAAAATGTTATCTATAAAAACATCTCTAATAACGAATTCAAGAATAACTTGCCATGATCAGTTACCAGCCAGTTTTGTTTATCCTCAATTAAATAGTTCTTTTCAATGGCAATCGCTATTTGTTTTTCAACTGAGTGTAAAGGTAAATAAGTCCGTTGTTCAAATTCATGTTTAGGTGTTGGTTCAAAAAGTCTAAAACGATTCATAAAAAATTCAAAAGGCAATTCCTCTTTTGGAACTGTATAATATTTATCTAAATAACGTCCCTCTAAATACCCTTTTGGATGACGAGTTTTTATAGTGCGAATAATTTTTCCATCAGGTTGCGTTAATTTACCATGAGCGCCACATCCAATGCCTAAATAGTCTCCAAATCGCCAATAATTTAAATTATGTTGGCATTGTAATCCTTCTTTAGCATAAGCAGAGGTTTCATACTGTTGGTAACCATTTTCAGTTAATAATTGATTACCTTGTTGATAAATTTCCCAAAGTTTATCATCATCAGGTAAAACTGGTGGTTTTGAACCAAATAGCGTATTTGGCTCAATCGTTAATTGATACCAAGATAAATGCGGTGGTGCAATAGCAATGGCTTGTTTTAGGTCATATAGAGCATCATCAATACTTTGATTTGGCAAACCATGCATTAAATCTAAATTAAAACTTCTTAAATTTAATGTTTTGGCAAGTTTTCCGGCTGTGATTGCTTCTTTGGGATCGTGTACCCGTCCTAATTTAACAAGTTTATCGGTCTGAAAACTTTGCACGCCAATTGATATTCGGTTTATACCCGCTTGTTGATAGCCATTAAATCTTTCTATATCAACAGAATTTGGGTTAGCTTCAATAGTGACTTCGGCATCTTTATGTATTGGGATGATCTCATTTATATTTGATAATAATTTATCAATCAACTCGGCTGAAAATAGACTAGGTGTACCTCCACCAATAAAGATTGAATGAATTGAGCGATTTGAACAGAAAATAGTATCGTTTTGTAGGTCTTTAAGTAAATGCTCTACATAAGACTCATAATTTGGCGTTTTTTTTATGGTATGTGAATTAAAATCGCAATAGGGACATTTTTGTACGCACCATGGCATATGGATATATAAACTTAATGGGATTTTATACATAAACGTAGTGTTACCTGAAACTTTTTGACAAAAACAATTAGAGTGTTGTTTCACTATTTATAGTGCTTTATTTTACTCCAATTCTTTAAAAAATGCTTTTGCATCTATTATGTTTTTATTATTAACTTAAGAAGTATACAATTATCAATAAGTTGTTAAATTTATTATTTAGGAGTAAATATGAGTATATATAAAGAGATTTTAGAGAGTAGCTTATCAGGTGTATCCTTAAGCCCATCAATTAAACAATCAATTTATGGTGAACTGCCAATTTTAGTTATTAATCATAGCACTTGTTGTGCTGTTGTTGCATTACAAGGTGCTCACTTATTATTTTGGCAACCATTTACTGAACAAACACCAGTTGTTTGGCTGAGTAACAAAACAAATTTTAAAAAAGGCGTAGCTATTCGAGGTGGAGTGCCTGTTTGTTGGCCTTGGTTTGGTCAGTTAGGCAATCCTTCTCATGGTTTTGCACGCATTGTCGAATGGACATTAGATTCATGTAAAGAGGACGAGCAAGGCGTTACCCTTGTTTTATCGCTCACTAATAATCCGCAGACAGAATCTTATTGTAGCAAACCTTTCTCGGTATCATTAAATCTTCATCTAGGTAAAACTTGTGAAGTTTCTTTAAGCTGCTCAGCAGATTTTGATGTAACTAGTGCTCTACATACTTATTTTGGAGTTGATAATATTGATAGTGTTGTAGTCAAAGGTTTAGGTGAAGCTTATCAAGAAAGACTTGCTGATGAAAACAAACCAGCGACTGTAGGTCAATTGACATTTAATCAAGAAGTCGATCGTATTTATACCAATGCAAGTAATCAAATCACTGTTACTGATGGCACTCGAACAATTCAATTAACCAATACTAATGTAAGTGATATTGTTACTTGGAATCCATGGATAAATAAAGCTAAATCAATGGGAGATTTTGGTGATGATGAGTATAAATCTATGGTTTGTGTCGAAGCAGGTTGTATCACAAAACCATTAAAGTTATTACCGAATAAAAAATCAACTTATGGTTTTAAAATAGAATTGATCTAAGTGTGCATATAATATTCCATATACGTAATCAATATTTTACTGATTTGTAATATGATTAATTGATTGCGTTTAGAGGGATAACACTTTATAATCTCCAACGCTTTTTAAAGTACTAGTTTGATAGTCAATTACTGGGTCGCCTGTAATTGGTTTCAATTTTAAATAATTAAGAGAAATTAATATGTTTACATTCAAAGCTGAAGTTAGAAAAGAGCATGGTAAGGGTGCGAGCCGCCGCCTGCGTCACGCTGGTAAATTCCCAGCCATTATTTATGGTGGAACTGAACCTGCAATCTCTGTTGTGCTTGATCACAACCAAGTTTTTAATATGCAAGAAAAACCAGAATTTTATTCTGAAGTGTTAACTATTGAAGTTGACGGAAAAGCAGTTAAAGTAAAAGTGCAAGCAGTACAACGTCATGCATTTAAACCAAAATTAGTTCATATGGATTTTGTACGAGCATAATTTGCTTATTGGAAAATTACCCAATAACTTGTTTCAAGCAAAAGGTCACCCAGAGGTGGCCTTTTTGTTTTAGAGTAAATAAAGGATAATGCCTATTACTATGATTTATCCTATTAATCGGGTGTACACCAACCATTCAACATAATAGAATAATTACATTATACCATCGTAGGAGAAAACCATGTCTGATATCCCAGCTTGCGATTTAGTTATTTTTGGTGCTAAAGGGGATTTGACAAGACGTAAATTATTACCGTCTTTATACCAATTAGAAAAGTACGGAAAACTACCTGAACAAACAAAGATTTTAGGCGTAGGGCGTGCTGATTGGGATCATGTTGCTTATTGTGAGGTAGCAAAAGAAGCGCTAATCTCGTTTATGCCGGAATCGTTAGACGATAATATTTGGCAACGATTTAGCCAACGATTGGACTTTCATAAACTAGATGTTAATGATAGTGCTGGTTTTGAAGGATTGAAAAATAAACTTGATTTGAATCATCCAGCTATTTTCTATTTTGCAATGCACCCAGGTGCTTTTGGGACTATTTGTCAAGGTTTAGCTGCTGCAGGATTAAATCAATCGCAAAACCGCATTGTGATGGAAAAACCACTTGGAACAGATCTCAACTCATCTCGTGAAATCAATGATTCAGTGGCTAAGTTCTTTAACGAATCACAAGTTTATCGTATTGATCATTACTTAGGTAAAGAATCAGTATTAAACCTATTAGCCTTACGATTTGCTAATACAGTGTTTGCGTCATTTTGGGATCGTAATTCTATCGATCATGTTGAAATTACGGTAGCTGAACAAGTAGGTATTGAAGGGCGTTGGGGATATTTTGATAAGGCCGGTCAAATGCGTGATATGGTACAAAACCATTTATTACAAATATTAACCATGATTGCCATGTCCCCACCTGCTAATCTTGAAGATGATAGCTTGCGTAATGAAAAAATAGCTGTACTTAATGCGCTTAGACCAATTAACAAATCCAATATTCGTGAAAAAGTAGTTAGAGGACAATATACAGCAGGTTTTGTTAATGGTGTTAATGTGCCGGGATATTTAGAAGAAGATGGCGCAAATCAAAAAAGTAATACCGAAACATTTGTTGCAATTCGAGTTGATATTGATAACTGGCGCTGGGCAGGTGTTCCTTTTTATTTACGTACTGGTAAGCGCTTACCAAGTAAATGTTCTGAAGTTGTAGTTTATTTCAAACCATTACCGCTTAATTTATTTAGTGAATTTTATCTAGAATTGCCACAAAATAAATTGACGATTCGTTTACAACCTGATGAAGGTATGGATATTGAAATCCTAAATAAAGTACCAGGATTGGATAGTAATCATAATTTACAAACCACTAAACTTGACTTAAGTTTCAGCGAAACTTTTCACCAACAAAGTGCTGATGCCTATGAGCGTTTATTACTTGAAGTTATGCGTGGGCGTCAAGCATTATTTGTTCATCGTAATGAAGTTGAAGCTGCATGGAAATGGGTTGATTCAATTATTAGTGCATGGGAATCAGAAAATGATGCCCCAAAAACCTACCAAGCCGGAACTTGGGGACCAGTCGCATCCGTTGCCTTAATCACTAAAGATGGGCATTCATGGCACGAATTTGAATAAAGGAAAAATAACTATGTTTACGTTAAATAAATATCAAAATAGTCAATTATTGATCGAAGATTTAACCTCACATATCGTCAATGAATTAAAACAGGCCATTGTACAAAAAGGACATGCTTCAATTGCGGTTTCTGGTGGTAAAACACCTATTCCATTATTTGTTTCACTAAGTCAACAAAATATAGAATGGAGCCGAGTTTTTATTACGTTGGTGGATGATAGATGGGTTGATGATACTGATGATGCTAGTAACGAAAAGTTAGTGAACACTTATCTATTACAAAATAATGCTAAATTGGCTAATTTTGTTGGTTTAAAAAACAGTTGTAATAATCCATTTGATGGTGCAGAAGTTACAGATAAACTTTTAGATAAAGTTCCGATGCCATTTGATGTAGTGATTTTAGGTATGGGAGAAGATGGGCATACTGCCTCATTATTCCCAGGCGCTGCTAATTTGGCTAACGGTTTAGATATGAAATCTGGACGGAAAGTTGTTGGTATGACACCATTAACAGCACCACTAGATCGTATTACATTAACATTGCCAGCTATTTTAAATAGCAAAAATATCTACCTACATTTAGTTGGTGAAAGCAAATTGCGTGTATTAGAACAAGCCGAAAAAGATAATGATGTTAATCAAATGCCTATTCGTGCTGTTTTGCAGCAGGATAAAGTTAATATAACTGGTTTTTGGACCGTATCTTAAATTTTCTTCATTTTTGTTTGCCGACTTACGTCGGCAAATCCCCCCTCCTTAATTTCCTTATACCAGCAATTTATTTTCTACATAAAAAACCTAGAAGATGCTTTTAAATCATTTATAAATTAATTATTCAAATACCTATTAATTTATTAAATTTTGTGGTAAAAAGTGGGGTTAAGTGGTAAAAATGGGTGTTTTTATTAACATATTGATTTTTATTAATTAAAATTTAAATAAATTATAAAGAAAAATACTTTTATGTTTAGTGGTGCAATTTCAATTAATTTAGATAATAAAGGGCGATTAGCTATTCCTACTCGCTACCGAGAGTTTTTATCTGAAGGTATGGTTTGCACAATTGGTTTATACGACCCATGCCTGACACTTTATTCAATGTCCGAATGGAAATGTATTGAACAACAACTTGCAACATTATCAGCTATTGTTGAAACTGAACGTAGAATAAAAAGATTGTTATTGGGGTATGCAACTGAGTGTCTAATGGATAATTCTGGACGAATTTTATTGTCATCTACATTGCGTACTTATGCAAAATTAGAAAAAAATACAATGTTTGTTGGTCAATCTAATAAATTTGAAATTTGGGATGAGACAAGTTGGTATCAACAAATTAATGATGATATTACCGCATTATCAAGCGATATTGAAAACTTATCAGATAATTTGAAAAGTTTAACTATTTAATAAGAGTAAAGATTGATGGATTATCAACATACGACGGTTTTATTAAACGAAGCTGTGAATGCATTAAATATAAAAAAAGATGGCATTTATGTTGATGGTACTTTTGGGCGAGGAGGTCATTCTCGTTTAATACTTGAACAACTTGGTACACAAGGACGATTGATTGCTATTGATCGTGATGAACGTGCAGAGCAAGCTGCGTTACAGATAACAGATCCTCGATTTACTTTTATTCGTGGTGAATTTTCTAATTTATACCGATATATTGAAGAGTTAGAATTATTGGGTGAAATTGATGGTGTCTTGTTAGATCTAGGTGTTTCATCACCACAACTTGATGATCCTGACAGGGGATTCTCTTTTATGCGTGATGGACCTCTTGATATGCGCATGAATACTAGCAAAGGTTTAACTGCAAGTGAATGGTTACTTAGCAGTGATGAAGACGATATTTCATGGGTATTAAAGACATTTGGTGAAGAGAAATTTGCCAAACGTATTGCTCGATCGATTGTCGAGCAGAATAAAATTTCGCCGATTACTCGTACCTTAGAGTTGGCTAATTTAATTGAAAAAGCTACACCAAAAAAGGATAAAAATAAGCATCCAGCTACACGTAGTTTTCAGGCTATTCGTATTTATATTAATAGTGAGTTGGAAGAAGTCGAGCAAGTGCTAAATAGTTGTTTATCAGTGCTTGCCAATCAAGGAAGATTAGCGGTTATTAGCTTTCATTCTTTAGAAGATAGGATTGTAAAACAATTTATTAGTAAACAGAGTAAAGGTCCAGATTTACCAGCTCGATTACCATTAACTGAACAACAAATAAAAAAATATGGTGGTGCTAAATTAAAATCCCTTGGCAAAATTAAACCTCAAACTATTGAAATTAATAATAACCCGCGTTCCCGAAGCGCAATATTAAGGGTAGCAGAAAGGAAAAATGAATAACCAAAACAATGATTTTTTTCTAGATAAAACTTATATTGATAAAAATTTTCAAAAAAGACCGAGTAAAAGCTTGTTTGGTGTAATTATTGGGGATTTATTTAGGCATCAAAAAATTTCATTGTTATTACTTGTGATGATTATTATTTCTGCTGGTGCAGTATTAATAACAACGCAACAGATTCGTAAACAGTTATTTGAACGTGAGCAACTTTTATTAGAACAAGATGTGTTAGAAAGCGAATGGCGGAATTTAGTTATTGAAGAAAATGTACTTGCTGATCCAAAACGTGTCGAAGAGAAAGCTAGAAATCAATTAGGTATGTCTTATGTGACACAGCAAAATGAAACAGTCATTGTAATAAAGAGTAAATAATGAAACCTGCCACTAAATATAAAAAAAATAAAACTAAAAAGGTTGCAAAAACAAATAAAAATAATAGGTTAAATGGTAAAAGACAGTTTTTTACACCGAATCGTTTTTATATTATATATGGACTTATTATTTTAGCGATTATTTGTCTTATGGCTCGAATGGCATTATTGCAAATTATTGAACCAGATAAACTGATTGCTGAAGGTAATAAGCGCTCACTTCGTCACCAAGAAATTGATGCACCAAGAGCCATGATCACCGATCGTAATGGGCGTGCGTTAGCAGTAAGTGTACCGATGTTTGATGTTTGGGCAGATCCTAAAATTGTTGTACAAAAAGGTGGTGTTAAAGCTGATGATATTAGATGGCAAGGATTAGCGCAAACGTTGAATATCCCAATGTCAACGCTAAAGCAAAAATTAAATAATCCATCAATGAGATTTGTTTATTTGTCTAAGCAAGTAACACCAACAATATCTGACTATTTAAAAAAACTAAAGTTACCGGGGATATCGTTTGCTAAAACATCTAAACGTTATTACCCTGCGGCAGAAAATATAGCTCAATTAATTGGTTTAACAGATATTGATGCAAATGGTGCTGAGAAAGGTTCTGAGGGTATTGAAAAAAGCTTTAATAAATGGTTAATAGGTGAATCGGGGCAAAGAGTTGTAAGACGTGATCGACTAGGTCGTGTTATTGAAGAATTAGAACGGACAGAAACAGAAACAGCATCAGATTTAATATTAAGTATAGATGAGCGTTTACAATCACTAGTTTATAGCGAACTTAGTCAAGCGGTTCAATTTAACAAAGCGGATAGTGGAACAGCTGTATTGGTTGATGTGCATACTGGTGAGATTTTAGCGATGGCAACCAGCCCATCTTATAATCCAAATAATCGCTCATCAATTGATTATAATTTATTGAGAAATAGAGCTGTTACTGATGCGTTTGAACCAGGCTCTACGGTTAAACCGCTAGTTGTAATGGCTGCCTTAGAAAAGAAAATTGCTAACTTAAATACTATTATCGATACTAGACCTTTTTATGTTAATCGTTATGAAATTAAAGATGTGTCATATCAAAAAACACTTAATTTGGCAGGTATCTTAGAAAAATCAAGTAATGTTGGCGTAAGTAAGCTAGCTTTACAAATGCAACAGGATGATCTTGTAGAATTCTATAGTCGATTTGGATTAGGTCAACCAACGGAATTAGGTTTAGGTGGTGAAGTTAGTGGTTCAATTGCAGCCGATAGAACCAGAAAATGGGCTGATATTGAGCGAGCAACATTTGCGTTTGGATATGGATTAACTGTTACCCCATTACAATTAGCAAGAGCTTATGCAACTATCGGTAGTTATGGAATTTACCGACCTGTATCAATTTTAAAAGTCACAGAACCTGTTAAGGGTAAACGTGTAGTTTCTGAAAAAGATGCTAAAACAGTTGTTCAATTAATGGAGGCTGTAGCTGTTACTGGTGGAGGAACTAAAGCATCGGTTCCTGGCTATAGTGTTGGAGTTAAAACAGGAACAGCGAAAAAATTATCTGGTGGACGGTATGTTAATCAATATTTAGCTTATACCGCAGGTATCGCTCCAGCAACAGCACCAAAGTATTCACTAGTTGTTGTTATTGATAATCCTAAAGCTGGCCAATATTATGGTGGTTCAGTTTCTGCACCTGTTTTCAGTCGTATTATGGGCGGTGTGCTTAGGACGATGAATGTGAAACCCGATCGCCAAGTTGATGGACAAATGATTATTTATTAGTAGGTGAAAATGCTAGCAACAAACTCGTTTAAAACATTATTGGAATTATTAGGTGGAAGATGTAATTTAAAATTAGATGATTTTCCACTTAATCATTTGCGTATAGATAGTCGCAAAGTAGGAAAAAACGATGTTTTTATCGCTATCAAAGGTCATACAGTTGATGGTCAAGCATTTATTCCACAAGCTATTTCAATGGGTGCAGTTGTTATCTTAGTAGAAGCAAGTAGAAAATCAAATGACTTAAAAATTGACTATATTAGGCATGAAAATAAATCGATAATTCCACAAATTAGTGTTTTCCAACTTTCACAGCGTCTATCCTTGATTGCTAATGAGTTTTATCATTCTCCATCAAAAAAATTATCTGTTATTGGTGTGACAGGAACCAATGGGAAAACAACTGTTAGTCAGCTTATTGCCCAATGTTTAACATTATTGAATGAAAAAACAGCACTAATGGGAACTATTGGTAATGGAATTTATAATGAACTTGAGCCATCAGTTAATACAACGTTATCAGCAGTAGATGTGCAAACCTTATTAGCCGAATTTGTAGAGAAACAGGTCAAAGTTGTAACGATGGAAATTTCTTCACATGGGCTTGCTATGGACCGGGTTAAAGGACTAAATTGCGCAGCTACTGTATTTACCAATTTAAGTCGAGATCATCTTGATTATCACAAAACAATGAGTAGATATGCAAAAGCAAAATGGTCGTTATTTAGCCTTGATGAAAAAGAAAAACAAGTTTTAACTGCTGGTAAATCAATTATTAATTATGATGACAACTATGGTAAAAGATGGATTGAAAAACTTCCACAAGTGACAGCTGTATCATGTCAAACAAAATCATTACGTCGACTCAAGGCGTTAAATATACCTTACGTTGGTGTATCAATGATCGAATATATTGATAAAGGTGCCCAAATTCATATGGAATCAAGTTGGGGAAATGCCATTATTAATAGTCGATTGCTAGGTGAATTTAATGTTTCTAATTTGTTATTAGCCATAGCTACACTTTTAACATTGAACTACCCATTTTTTGCTGTTGTTAATATGGCTTCTTTTTTGACTCCAATCTGTGGGCGAATGGAGGTTTTACATGTAAAAAATAGCCCAACGGTTATTGTTGATTATGCACATACTCCAGATGCGTTACAGAAAGCTTTGCAAGCTAGTCGAATTCATTGTAAAGGTTCTTTATGGGTGATTTTTGGATGTGGTGGCGATAGGGATACAGGAAAAAGACCTTTAATGGCTGAAATCGCAGAACAATTTGCCGATAAAATTGTTTTAACTAATGATAATCCACGTACTGAAGATGAAATGAAGATTATTCACGATATCCAACAAGGTTTAAATCATACCGATAATGTAAACATAATTACCAATAGAGTGCTGGCTATTACGCAAACATTAAAGCAGGCTAAGCCTAATGATGTCATTTTAATTGCAGGTAAAGGGCATGAGGACTATCAAATAATTGGTAATACCAAATATCACTATTCAGATCAAGAAACAGTGAAAAAACTTCTAGGAGTAGAGAATCAATCATGATTCCATTAGAAATTGAGCAAATAAAAAAAATAGTTAATGGTGAATCTTATTACATTCAAGACGAAAGTGCTGTGATTGATACAATTTGCACTGATTCACGAAAAATAATAAAACAATCGCTATTCATCGCGCTTGTTGGAAATAATTTTGATGGACATGCTTTTGCTGAACAATCTATTAAAGATGGTGCTATAGCCGTGATCGTCGATCATAAACTTGATAAGCCCATACCACAGATTGTTGTTAAGGATACTCGCTTGGCTTTAGGGGGAATCGCTAATTTTATCCGGCAGCAAAGTACAGCTAAAATTGTTGCGCTTACAGGTTCATCAGGTAAAACGTCAGTTAAAGAAATGACTGCGGCAATATTACAACACTGTGGACAGACCCTTTATACACAAGGCAATTTCAATAATGATATCGGGGTGCCATTAACGCTGTTACGCTTAACTAAACAAGACCAGTTTGCAGTTATAGAATTAGGCGCTAATCATATTGGTGAAATTGCCTATACTACAAATTTTGTTAAACCACAAAGTGCTTTAATTAATAATATTGCAGAAGCACATATAGAAGGTTTTGGATCACTTGAAGGTGTAGCAAAAGCTAAAGGCGAAATCTTTCAAGGATTGCTTGATGGTGGTATTGCTATTATTAATTTAGATAGTTGTTCTGATAAATGGTTTACTCAGTTAGTAAACAAAACAGTTTGGACTTTTTCGTTAACGAACCCTTCTGCTCAATTTTATGCTAGTAATATTCAACACGAAAAAAATACAACATTTACATTACATACACCTAAAGGTGAATGTGAGATTATGTTATCGCTAGTTGGGAAGCATAATATTTCAAATGCTATCGCAGCATCAGCTTTAGCACTTTCTGTCGGAGCAACTTTTAATCAGATCCAGCAAGGCTTAGCCTCTTTAACGCCTGTAAAAGGCCGGTTATTTCCAATAAAATTAAATCAAACCCAATTAATTTGGGATGATACTTATAATGCTAATGTTGGATCGATGTCAGCGGCTGTCAAAGTCTTGGCAAAACAACCTGGTTATCGGATTTTAGTCGTCGGTGATATGGGAGAGCTAGGACCAGAAGCTGAAAAATATCATTGCCAAATAGGTGAGCTTGCTCATGATGAAAAAATTGATTGTGTAGTAAGTGTAGGCAAATTAAGTCAATTTATTAGCCAGTTTAGTGGCGTGGGTCACCATTTCAATAATAAACAAGATGCAGTGAATTATCTATTAATGCTGTTACGCCAACAACCAAATTTGACAATGTTAGTTAAAGGGTCGCGTAGTGCAAAAATGGAAGAAGTTATCGAAAAAATTCAAATTGAACAACTCAAAATGAGTCAGGATTAAGATTATGTTACTTTGGATATCGGAATATTTAGTTAAACATTTTACCTTTTTTAATGTTATCTCTTATTTAACAGTAAGAGCTATTTTAGGTTTATTAACCTCGTTAGCAATTTCATTATTTTTGGGACAAAAAGTCATTGACTGGCTACAAAAATTACAGATTGGTCAAGTTATTCGTCATGATGGACCTGAGTCTCATTTAAGTAAAAAAGGAACACCGACTATGGGAGGGACGCTAATTTTAGCCTCAATTTCCTTATCGGTATTGCTATGGGCAGATTTACGCAATCCTTATGTTTGGGTAACTTTGTTTGTTTTAATTGGTTATGGCATTGTTGGCTTTGCTGATGATTATTTAAAAGTGATTCGTAAAAATAGTGCTGGATTAATTGCTAGATGGAAATACTTTTGGCAATCGGTTATTGCATTAATTGTTGCTTTTGGTCTTTATGTTTATGGCAAAGATAGCACGGTAACAGTACTTGTTGTGCCATTTTTTAAAGATGTAATGCCTCAATTAGGACTATGGTTTATTTTATTAACTTATGTAGTTATTGTTGGGGCAGGTAATGCCGTTAATTTAACAGATGGACTTGATGGATTAGCAATTATGCCAACTGTTTTTGTAGCTGCTGGTTTTACGCTTGTAGCATGGGCTACAGGGAATGTCAATTTTGCTGCTTATTTGAATATTCCTTATATCAAATTCAGCGGAGAGTTGATGATTGTTTGTACTGCAATTATTGGAGCTGGACTTGGTTTTTTATGGTTTAACACATATCCGGCGATGGTTTTTATGGGAGATGTTGGATCGCTAGCTTTAGGTGGCGTGTTTGGAATTATTGCTGTTTTATTACGACAAGAATTTTTATTACTGATTATGGGTGGAATTTTTGTTATTGAAACTTTATCCGTAATTTTACAAGTAGGATCATTTAAATTACGGGGTAAAAGAATTTTCCGTATGGCACCAATTCATCATCACTATGAATTAAAAGGTTGGCCAGAACCGCGTGTTATTGTGCGGTTTTGGATAATTTCATTGATGTTAGTTGTAATAGGTTTATTAACTTTGAAATTACGTTAATAAAAGATATTAGGAGCAAATCATGGTTAGCTATCAAGGAAAAAATGTCGTTATTATTGGCTTAGGTGTCACAGGACTTTCTTGTGTAGACTATTTTCTTGCTCAAAATGTTATACCTAAAGTTATTGATACTCGTAAGTCGCCATCAGGGATGGAACAATTAGACAAACGTGTTGCTTGCCATTTAGGGGAATTAAATGTTGATTGGTTGCTTGATGCTGATTTAATAATAGTCAGTCCAGGAATTGCTTTATCAACACCTGAACTACAACAGGCAGCTAAAAAAGGTATTGAAATTATTGGTGATATTGAACTATTTTGCCGTGAATTGAATCAACAAAATAGTAAGCAAATTGTAGCCATTACAGGTGCAAATGGTAAAACTACAGTAACAACATTAGTTGGTGAAATTATTAAGTCGGCAGGTATTAAAGTCGCTATTGGTGGTAATATTGGGCAGCCAGCATTATCGTTATTGAATCAAGTTTACGATGTATATGTTCTTGAACTGTCTAGCTTTCAGCTAGAAACAACTCAGAGTTTAAAAGCTACAGTTGCAACAATCTTAAATATTTCAGAAGATCATATGGATCGTTATCCTCTTGGATTAATGCAATATGTTGAGGCTAAGCAACGTATTTATCATAATGCCAAGTATTGTGTAATTAACCATGATGATAAGTTAACTATTCCGACTGACCGACAAAAAAACTGCGTTTCATTTGGTGTGAATAAAGGGGATTATCATTTAGATTTCCTCTTTGAACATTTGATTGCACAAGAGCAGCCAGTAGTAGCGACTAACATAATGAAACTGGCGGGATGCCATAATTATCTTAATGCGTTAGCAGCTTTAGCTATAGTTGATAAACTGAAAATTTCACGGGAATTCAGTATAGCAACAATTATTTCATTTCATGGCCTATCACATCGTTTTGAGTTAGTGTTGGAAAGAAATGGTGTGAAGTGGATTAATGATTCCAAAGCAACCAATGTAGGTAGTACAGAAGCAGCATTAAATAGCGTAGTTTGCAAAGGGAAATTATTTTTATTATTAGGTGGGGATGGAAAATCAGCGGATTTTTCGCCATTGATCCCTTTTTTTGAAAACAGAAATCTAGAAATTTTTTGTTTTGGGCGTGATCGTTTTATCCTTGCTAAGCTAGCACCTCATATAACAACTGTAACTGAAACATTGTCAGATGCAATGCAAGTTATTGCTCAAAAAGTTGAACCAGATGATGTGGTTTTGCTTTCTCCAGCATGCGCAAGCTTAGATCAGTTTAAGAATTATATTGAACGCGGAAAACAGTTTTCACAACTTGCTGAACAATATATTCAAAGGAGTACAAAATGACACTCTTTTGGTTAAAAAAACAGGTTAATCCCCACATACCATTTGACAACCAGCTACTTTGGACTGTGTTAGGTTTAATGATCTTCGGTTTGATCATGGTGACATCTTCTTCAATGGCATTTAATGAAAGCGATCCTTTCTTTTATACACAACGAGAACTTATTCAGTTAGGACTATCATTATTTTTAATGTTTATTACGTTTTATATTCCAATGCAACGTTGGCAACAGTTTGCTTCTGTTTTACTTATTATTGCTATTATTATGTTAATCGTTGTGTTAGGTATTGGTTCTTCGATTAATGGAGCATCTCGTTGGATACCTCTAGGAGTATTCAATTTTCAACCTGCAGAACTTTCAAAATTAGCGCTATTTTTATTCTTAGCTGGTTATTTATCACGTAAATCTGAAGAAGTACAAAGTGGCTTTTGGGGGTTTTTTAAACCAATGGTTGTTATGACTATACTTTCTATTTTGTTACTTAAACAACCAGATTTAGGTACTGTTATTGTTTTATTTATGGTCACTATTGGCATTTTATTTATTGCAGGTGCGCAATTGTGGCAATTTATTGCTATTTTGCTAACGGGAGTTGGCGCAGTAATTTGTTTGATTTTGTATGAGTCTTACCGCTTGACACGACTGTTAACCTTTCTTGATCCTTGGCAAGATGCTACAGGTTCAGGTTATCAATTAGTCGCCTCATTAATGGCAATTGGTAATGGAGGCGTTACTGGGCAAGGTATGGGAAATTCTGTACTGAAATTAGGTTATTTACCCGAATGTCATACTGATTTCATTTTCTCAATTATATCAGAAGAGTATGGATATATAGGTGTAGTTGCTTTATTGTCATTACTTTTCTTTCTAACATTTAAGGCGCTTGCAATTGGTTATCGAGCACTGAATGAAAATTCATTGTTCTCTGGTTATTTAGCTTGTGAAATCGGGATATGGTTTGGTTTTCAAACATTTGTAAATGTGGGTGTTACATCTGGTATGTTGCCTACTAAAGGATTAACACTACCATTTATTAGTTATGGTGGATCAAGTCTTATTGTGATGAGTATTGCAACAGCAATATTACTCCGAATTGATTTTGAATTTAGACAACAACAAGCCCAAGCAAGAATAAGGTTAATAAAATAATGAAAAAATTATTAGTTATGGCAGGAGGAACTGGGGGGCATGTTTTTCCGGGTATTGCTGTGGCGCAATATTTAATGAAGCAAGGCTGGCAGGTAAGATGGTTAGGAACTGCCGATCGAATGGAAGCACACTTAGTTCCTGAAAATGGTATTGATATTGATTTTATCGAAATATCAGGGCTACGAGGCAAAGGTGTTATGGCATTATTAAAAGCACCTTATAAAATTTTAAAAGCAGTTTTACAAGCTAGAAAAATTTTAAAAACTTATCGCCCTGATGTTGTTCTAGGTATGGGAGGATATGTTTCAGGCCCAGGGGGAATAGCAGCAAAAACACTTGGCATACCGGTTGTAGTACATGAACAAAATGGTATAGCAGGTTTAACCAACAAATATCTAGCTAAGATAGCGGTTAAAGTTTTACAAGCATTCCCTACTGCTTTTCCTAAGGCTGAAGTAGTTGGCAATCCTGTTCGTAGTGATCTTTTAACTGTAGCAAAACCTGAAGAAAGATTCAAAGATCGTGATGGGCCAATTAGAGTATTAGTCATGGGAGGCAGCCAAGGAGCTAAAGTTATTAATGATATTGTGCCTAAAGTGATAACAAAATTATCCGATAAATATATAGTATGGCATCAAACAGGTAAAGGAATGTTGAATTCCGTAATTCAGTCATACCAAAATTGCGATATGACCAATAACAAAGTGACTGAATTTATCCAAGATGTTGCAGATGCATACAATTGGGCAGATATTGTAATTTGTCGTAGCGGAGCATTAACCGTTAGTGAAATTGAAGTAGTTGGTATTGGTGCTATTTTTATTCCGTTTATGCATAAAGATCGTCAGCAATTTTGGAATGCAAAATCACTAGCAGATATAGGTGCTGCTAATATTATCGAGCAACCTGATTTTAGTGCTGAATCGCTATCCAATTTGTTATGTAATTTGAACCGTGACAAATTAATTGAAATGGCAATAAAAGCTAAAAGTTTATCTATTGTGAATTCCACAGAAAAAGTAGCAGAAGCCCTTTATTCGGTGATAAAATAATACTTTTCTGACATAAATTTATGTAATATTTTTGTCAAAATGTTTCAGGTTAGATATATGTTTGAGTCAATGATTCATTTGAGCAATAAAAAATAACGATGATAGATATGTTCAATGATGATATGTACTGTGAACTATAAAATAATTTAGGAGTTAAATAGTGAATACAAAGGAATTAGCGAAGTTAAGAGCAATTATTCCTGAAATGAAGCGAGTTAAACATATTCACTTTGTGGGTATTGGTGGTGCTGGTATGGGAGGAATTGCTGAAGTTCTCGCTAATGAAGGATACCAAATTAGTGGATCAGATATTGCTGAAAATGCGGTTACTCAACATCTAGAAACATTAGGGGCAAAAATTGTTATTGGCCATGCGGCTGAAAATGTGATTAATTCTAGCGTTGTTGTTATATCCTCAGCTATTTCGCAAGATAACATTGAAGTAATTGCCGCTCGTGCAGCACGTATACCTGTTATTCAACGTGCTGAAATGCTAGCTGAATTAATGCGCTTTCGATATGGTATAGCAATTGCTGGTACTCATGGTAAAACTACAACTACCGCTATGGTTACCTCTATTTATGCTGAGGCGAAACTCGATCCAACTTTTGTTAATGGTGGTTTAGTTAAGGCGGCAGGAACACATGCTCAATTAGGAAGTAGCCGTTATTTTATTGCTGAGGCTGATGAAAGTGATGCTTCATTTCTTCATTTGCAACCGATGGTATCTATTGTAACAAATATAGAGCCTGACCATATGGACACTTATCAAGGTAGTGTTGATAATCTAAAACAAACATTTATTTCATTTTTACATAACCTTCCATTTTATGGTTTAGCTATTATGTGTTACGACGATCCTATTAATCGAGAGTTACTACCGATTGTGGGACGTAAAATCATCACTTATGGATTTAGCGAAGAGGCTGACGTTGTCATTAAAAATTATCGTCAAGAACGAGGCGTAAGCTATTACACCGTTTGTCGCCCTGATCGCCAAGATTTGCAGATTGAGTTAAATGCACCTGGTAAACATAATGCTTTAAACTCGGTGGCTGCGATAATTGCAGCAACAGAAGATGGTATTGATGATGAATCAATTATAAATGCATTAGCTAAATTTGCTGGTACTAGTCGGCGTTTTGATTTATTAGGTATATTCCCGCATGTTGATGGTGGCGATATAATGATGGTTGATGATTATGGTCATCATCCTAGCGAGGTTAATGCAACAATTCAAGCAGCAAGAAACGGCTGGCCTGAACGAAGATTGGTTATGTTATTCCAACCACATCGATACACGCGTACTCGGGATTTATTTGACGATTTCGCACAAGTGCTTTCTCAAGTCGATGCACTTGTTATGTTAGATGTCTATTCCGCAGGAGAGCAACCTATTGCGGGTGCCGATAGCCGTTCGTTATGCCGTTATATCCGCAATCGTGGCAAAGTTGACCCAATTTATGTTTCGGATTTAGATTTGCTACCCGAAATAATGCAAGAAGTTTTACAAAGTGGTGATTTATTAATTACACAAGGTGCAGGTAGTGTTGGTCGTATAGCACGCCAATTAGCCAAAACTCAATTATCATCAGAAGAGGTTTTATAAAATGGTAGATAAAGTTGCTGTATTGTATGGTGGTACTTCAGCTGAACGGGAAGTGTCACTTAAGTCAGGTAAGGCTGTACATGCAGGATTGTTGGCAAATGGTATCGATGCGCATCTTATTGATACTAAATATCATTCTATTACTAATTTAAAAGAAGAAGGTTATACAAAAGCTTTTATTATTTTACACGGACGTGGTGGGGAAGATGGTATTGTTCAAGCGATTTTGACTTATCAAAATATTCCTTATACCGGTAGTGATGTTTTATCATCAGCCTTAACAATGGATAAACTGAAAACTAAGTTAGTGTGGAAATCACTCAATTTACCTGTTGCTGAATATGTTATGGTTGAAAAATCACAATCAATTGATACTGGTGCTATAGTTAAACAGCTTGGTTTACCGTTGTTTGTTAAACCAAGTCATGAAGGCTCAAGTGTGGGAATGGCAAGAGTTAATGAAGCATCTGAATTGGAAGTAGCTATTAGTGCGGCTTTTAAATATGATAGTGTAGTGATGGTTGAGTCATTTTTAGCTGGTCCAGAATTCACGGTAGCAATCGTTGGTGACGAGGTCTTACCTTCAATTCATATTAAGCCTGCAACTAAATTTTATGATTATGATGCGAAATACTTATCTGATACCACTCAGTATTTTTGTCCAAGCGGTTTACCTGATGAACAAGAACAGGAAATTCGTAAATTAGCGTTAGATGCTTATAAAGCAGTAGGATGTCGAGGATGGGGAAGAGTCGACATTATGTTTAATGCTAATCAAAAACCATTTTTACTTGAAATTAATACTGCTCCAGGTATGACAGACCATAGTTTAGTACCAATGGCGGCAAAAGAACATGGCTGGTCATTTAATGAGCTTGTTGCTAGAATTTTGAATTTGGCAACTTTATAATTGGCCTTATTTTATGAAACAACTTCGGCAAGCAGCGCATAGAAGGGACGATAAAAACAGAAGAAAGCTGCTTATTTTTCGTAATACAGAGCAATTAATAGGATTTTTGTTCTTTATTGCGATTATTTGTATTAGTATTTGGGTCGTTCAAAGTTTTAAAAACTGGATGGATGATCCCGAACAAATGGTATTGTCTCAATTAACATTGAGTGGAGAACATACCTATACAACTGAGGATGATCTTCGGGAAGCTATTTTAGGACTTGGGTTGCCTAATACCTATATAGGACAAGATGTTAATGATATTCAACAAGAAGTAATGCGATTTCCGTGGGTGAAGCAAACCAGTGTACGTAAACAGTGGCCAGATAGGTTAATTGTCTATGTCGAAGAATATAAACCCGTGCTTTATTGGAATGACTTATTTTTACTTGATAAAAGTGGCAATGTATTTAGCGTACCACTTGACCGTATAAGCAACTTAAAATTACCAAAATTATATGGTCCAGAGGGTAAAGCAAAATCGGCGTTAGAAACTTATTATAAATTAGAGAATCTTTCTAAAAAATTAGCTAATAATCAGTTGGCACTACATATTAAAACAGCAATAACTGATGAACGTAACGCGTGGCAATTGACGGTAAAACAGTGTGTATCAGGTTTTTGCCAAGAAAATCAGGAAATAAAATTACTATTAGGTAGTGAAAATATTGAACAAAGATATCAACAATTTATCAAGTTATTTCCGGAAATTCAGTCAAGAATGCCAGAAAATGAAAAAATAATGGTCGCTGATTTACGTTATGAGAATGGCATTTCAGTGCAAAGAGAAAAAATGGTGCAGTAAGGAATAAATTAAGGCTGAAGTATGAAAGCAACAGAAAAAAAATTGGTTGTTGGATTAGAGGTTGGTACATCCAAAGTACTTGCTCTTGTTGGTGAAGTTCTTCCCGATGGTATTGTTAACATCATCGGTGTAGGGCATTGTCCATCAAAAGGGGTTGATAAAGGTGGTGTGAACGATCTTGAGTCTGTCGTAAAATCAATCCAAAGAGCGGTTGACCAAGCTGAATTAATGGCTGATTGTCAAATATCTTCAGTATATTTAAGCCTTTCAGGTAAACATATTCGTTGTCAAAATGAGATAGGCATGGTGCCAATAGAGGATGAAGAAGTAACCGCAGAAGATGTTGACAATGTTGTTCATACAGCAAAATCAGTCAGAATTTTAGATGAGCACCGTATTTTGCATGTCATTGCACAAGAATATTCTATCGATTTGCAAGAAGGGATTAAAAATCCTATTGGCTTATCTGGAGTAAGAATGAAAGCCAAAGTTCACTTAATTACTTGTCATAACGATATGGCTAGAAATATTGTGAAAGCAGTAGAACGTTGCGGTTTGAAAGTGGATCAACTTATTTTTTCTGGATTGGCCTCTAGCTATGCAGTTTTAACGGATGATGAAAAAGAACTTGGTGTTTGCGTAATTGATATGGGCGGCGGTACAATGGATGTAACGGTCTATACGGGAGGTGCGTTACGTCATTCAGTTGTAATCCCTTATGCTGGGAATGTTGTTACTAGCGATATCGCATATGCATTTGGCGCTCCGCCAATGGATGCTGAAAATATTAAGATTCGTTATGGATGCGCTGTAGGTTCATTAATTGGCAAAGATGAAGTTATTGATGTTCCAAGTGTTGGTGGAAGACCATCACGTTCATTGCAACGACAAACTCTTGCTGATGTAATTGAACCACGCTATTCAGAACTTCTTTCGTTGGTACAAAAAGAGTTACTTGTATTACAAGAAGAACTTAAAAAACAGAATATCAAATATCAATTAGCAGCAGGTATTGTTTTAACTGGTGGTGCAGCGCAAATAAAAGGAATGGTAGAGTGCGCTGAAAAAGTTTTTCAAAATCAAGTGCGTATTGGTCAGCCATTAAATATATCTGGATTAACCGACTATGTTCAAAAACCTTATTGTTCAACAGCTATAGGGTTATTGCATTATGGAAAACAAAGTTTATTAAATGATGATGGAAAAGATAATAATAAATCATCATTAAAAGGGATAGCTAAACGATTAACCGGATGGTTTAAAAAAGAATTTTAGCTAATATATTTCAAGAACTTCGTGGACATTGTAGATGATTATCTGTACAATGTTCGCAGATCGTAAATTTGGAGATAAGTTATGTTTGAACCTATGGTTGCAGATGATGAACCAGCAGCAGTCATTAAAGTTATTGGTGTAGGTGGTGGCGGCGGTAATGCTGTCGAGCATATGATTGCTGAACATATTGAAGGCGTTGAATTTTTTGCAGCAAATACAGATGCGCAAGCCTTAAAAAGAATTAAGGTAGGTCAAACTATCCAAATCGGGACTAATGTTACTAAAGGGCTTGGTGCAGGTGCTAATCCAGAAGTCGGTAGAAATTCAGCTGAGGAAGATCGAGATGTCATTCGTAGTGCTATCGAAGGAGCCGACATGGTTTTTATCGCAGCAGGAATGGGTGGTGGCACTGGAACGGGTGCAGCTCCTGTTGTTGCAGAAATAGCAAAAGAATTAGGAATTCTAACTGTTGCAGTTGTTACTAAACCTTTTGGTTTTGAAGGTAAAAAGCGAATGGCTTTTGCTGAGCAAGGTATTTCTGAGTTGGCAAAACATGTTGATTCACTAATTACTATTCCGAATGATAAATTATTAAAAGTATTAGGTCGTGGTGTTAAATTACTTGATGCTTTTGCTGCAGCTAATGGTGTTTTAAAAGGTGCAGTACAAGGGATCGCTGAGCTGATTACTAAACCTGGTCTTATCAATGTCGATTTTGCTGATGTTAGAACAGTGATGTCTGAAATGGGATATGCTATGATGGGATCTGGTCGAGCTAGTGGTGATAATCGAGCTGAAGAAGCCGCAGAAATGGCAATTTCTAGCCCATTACTTGAAGATATTGATTTATCTGGCGCTCGAGGCGTATTAGTTAACGTAACATCTGGATTTGATATTGGTTTAGAAGAATTTGAAACAGTCGGTAACACAGTTAAAGCATTTGCTTCTGATAATGCTACGGTTGTTGTTGGTTCAACTTTTGATCCAGATATATCTGATGAAATTCGAGTAACAGTGGTTGCAACGGGTATTGGTATGGATAAACGTCCAGAAGTTAAAATACCTAAATCAGCATCACACAATGATCTATTTAGTCGAAGCAATCCTTTGGGACAACAAGAAGATAAATTAGCTAAGGTTGTTAATGAACCAATAGCTTCTCCTCTTGAAGAACATAAGATTTTAGATATTCCAGCTTTCATACGGAAGCAAGCGAATTAAAGTAAAGTTGAACTTATTTGATTTTTTATTGTCAAAATCGGTAAGAGTAAATAAAAAAGTAGGTGCAAAGTGAAACAAAGAACATTAAAAAAGACTATTCAAGCAACTGGTGTTGGTTTACATACTGGCAAAAAAGTTACTTTGACATTACGTCCTGCGCCTGAAAATACAGGTATAATTTACCGTCGTACTGATTTAAATCCATATGTAGATTTTCCTGTGGATGCGAAGTCTGTGCGTGATACAATGCTTTGTACTTGTTTAATAAATGAAGACAATGTTCGTATTTCTACAGTTGAACATATTAATGCTGCATTAGCAGGGCTTGGTATTGATAATATTATTATTGAAGTTAATGCTCCTGAAATACCAATTATGGATGGTAGTGCAAGTCCGTTTGTTTATTTATTGCTTGATGCTGGTATTGCTGAACAAAATGCACTTAAAAAGTTTTTGTGTGTAAAAGAAACAGTTCGAGTTGAAAATGGTGATAAATGGGCTGAAGTAAGACCTTATAGTGGTTTTAAGCTAGATTTCACTATTGATTTTCAACATCCAGCTATCGACAATAGTTCACAACGTTATCAACTAGATTTTTCGTCTGAATCATTTATTCGTCAAATCAGTCGTGCTAGAACATTTGGCTTTATGCGTGATATTGAAGCATTACAATCTAAAGGCTTATGTCTTGGTGGTAGTTTAGATTGTGCAATTGTTGTTGATGATTATAAAGTGCTTAATGAAGATGGTTTACGTTTTGAAGATGAGTTTGTGCGTCACAAAATGCTTGATACTATCGGTGATTTATATATGAGCGGTCACAATATGATTGGTGAAGTTGTTTGTTATAAATCAGGTCATGCATTGAATAATCAATTATTGCAAGCATTGCTAGCAAAACAAAATGCATGGGAATATATCACATTTACAGAAGAGCAAATCGTGCCACTTGCATTGGGTACTCAACAGCTTATTTTTGCATAAAATATAAGTAATATTGTTTTATATTATAGACGCTCCTGTTTTTAATAGGAGCGTTTTTATTTTATATTAAAGGGATAATGTATGAATAACAGTCATTTTTTTGCTCATTTATCACGATTAAAACTTATTAATCGTTGGCCTTTAATGCGTAATGTAAGAACTGAAAATGTATCGGAGCATAGTTTACAGGTTGCTTTCGTTGCACATGCCTTAGCAATAATTAAAAACAAGAAATTTAATGGAAATGTTAATCCAGAAAGAATTGCATTGCTGGCAATGTACCACGACGTTTCGGAAGTGATAACTGGCGATCTACCAACACCAACAAAGTATTACAATCCACAAATAACGGTTGAATATAAAAAGATTGAAAAAATAGCACAGCATAAACTTATCAATATGCTTCCTAAAGAGTTACAAGATGATTTTAGAACATTAATTGATGATGATTTTTATGACGAAATCGAGAAAAGTATTGTAAAACAAGCTGATGCATTATGCGCTTACCTTAAAACGATTGAAGAGCTCAGTGCGGGCAATAATGAGTTTAAATTAGCAGAACAACGTTTAAAAAAGACTTTATCTGAACGTAACAGTCCTGAAATGAATTACTTCTTAGACGTTTTTGTTCCAAGCTTTAGTTTATCACTAGATGAAATAACCATGTAAAATTAGTTTATTTATAAGCATCGGTATCAATAACCAAGAAATTGTTTTTGGCGTATTCATTTCTTACTGTTGATTTGCCTGAGCCGACCTGTCCGCGGAGTAAAATTACTTCAGGGTTATTTGAAGGTTTAACAAATCTCAGATATTCATTTTTGATTGCATTCTCGAAAATTCTGTCATGCTTATCTTTGGGAAGAATAAATTTATTAGCCATAAAATAAATAGTCAATCATCTTCTGAAAATACTACATCAGGAAATACTTCATTAAATTTCGGGTGAAAATTACCAGCCGCAATGGCTTTGAGTTCGTCTATATCTGCTGTACTTGGGGGGATAATTGCAACGCCATATAAATCTTGTAGTGCCTTTATATAAAGTGGATAAGCGGCATCATAAGCGGCTTGGTCGCCTGTTTCTTCAATTGAGCTGAAGTAGTGGCAAAACTTGATTTTTTCTCGTTTAACCGCCTGTTTTGCTGCGTCAATCCAAGGGTAAATGCTGGGATCTAGTGTTTTCATGATGTTTCCTTATTCATCGTTATAAATCGAGTGCGCCGAAATGGATCATAGACATAAAGAAAAAAGTCAAAATTACCATACCAATGGTGGTGGGCATACTAAAGTAGGCATGGCCTAAAAGGTAGCTACCCACTTAAACATTTTTTATTTCTATTATAGATTATTAATAAAAAATACATACTTTTTCAGAATATTAAATTCTGTGATAATAAAAAGGTTTTTACTCTAGTTATAATAAATGTATTTTATGTCAGATACAAGTTAAATGGCTTTTAAGCTCGTCAATTTCCTCTAACTAATCGAGATATTTTTTAGTGATATACGTGATAACGAAACTAATTCACGATATCACTAATTAAAAAATTACGATTATACTGAATAATAATCACTCGAACCTTTACAGGATCAACAAACTCTCACAATGGTAGAATAATTAATCTTCTTTCCCTCGGATCTTCCGAGACAATCGTTTAAACCCATGAGTAAACTTTTTAATTGCCATTGCAAAAAAAGGAACCTTAATTTTGATATCAAAGCGTTCTTTCAACTCGATTGCGTCATTGGCTTTAGTTAGCCAAATAAATCCTGAGTTCGTTAAATCGATGGCCTTGATTTTTCCTTCAGGCGTTAAGATAAAATTTCCGCCATGAATATCATTAGATACTAAATTATAACTATGCAGTTTTTCAATACAGTTTTTAACTTGCTCGCCATACTCTTTCATTTCTTCCCACTTTAAAGAGCGCCCTTTGATAAAGTTAAAAATCATATAATGGCGTTTAGTTTTTTGATCGAAAGCAACCAAATACAGTTCATAAGCAATATCGGCATTATCAAGTGATATTTTGGCGAGTTTACGAATTAAATTGAAATAAAAGTCGCCTGTAATTTTGGCGATTAAACGACGCTCTAAACGGTGCTCAATACCGCCATCAATTTTAAAAATAAATTTTGATTCATTATGATCGATTAAATAAGTATATCGCTCTAATTTATCGCTAGGATCGAGTAATTCATGATGTCCTTCTTCTGCCAAAAATTGGTCAAAAAGTTCTAAATAATTGATTTCGTCATTTTGCACATAGGCGAACTTCATATCGCCACGTTGAACTTCAATAATTTTTGCAAAGTTATTCAAATTTTATTATCCCAGAATACATCAAAAAAATTGACTTATATTAAACATTATCTGCGTTAAAGTAAATGAAACAGTAACGTTTAACTAGTAGTATGAATAGTATTAATTAAAAAGTGATGAATATTTGCTATGCCATTAAAATGATATTATGGTTAAATAATTGAATTTATATTATTGGTTAGTTATGTCTAATAGCGCATCCGAATGGTTTTTATATATTATTAGAACAGCAAAAAAATCACTCTATACTGGTATTACAACAAATGTGGAAAGAAGGCTTCACCAACATCAAACCAACAAAGGTGCAAAGCATCTAAAAGGGCAAAAAGATTTAACTATTGTGTACCGGATCTATATTGGTGACAGATCGATGGCGCTTAGGCTTGAGTACCGAATAAAACAGCTTTCTAAACAAAAAAAAGAGAAGTTAGTCACAAACCAGCCTAATTTAAACGAATTATTAAAACTACTCAATTAATACGCTTTATATTCACATCATTGGCATTAACTGTATTGTAGGAGCTTTAATTGCATCAATTTGCTTATTAAACTCAGCTAATTGTTGACGCCAAAAATCCTCATCAGTAATCCATGGAAAGGCGATAGGAAAAGCAGGATCTTGCCAACGCTCTAAAATCCATGCTAAATGATGAACCATTCTCATCGCTCTTAAAGGTTCGATAAGCTTTAATTGATGATGATCAAACTCACAAAACTCCTGATACATTTCAATCAATAAATCCAACTGTAAACGTTGCTGTTGACGATCACCATGCAGTAACATCCATAGATCTTGAATTGCAGGGCCATTACGAGAATCATCAAAATCAACAAACATTGCATTATCGCGCCATAAGATATTACCCGCATGGCAATCGGCATGTAATCGAATAGGCTGCCAATCGTTATGCCAATGCTGTTCAACAGTTTTTATTAACTGGGCTAAAATATCTTTAAGGTCAGTTTGAACTTTCTTAGAAATATAAGCGCTAGATAGCAAGATATCTTGTGGCCGATAAAGATACTCTTCTAATCCAATAGTTGGACGATGTAAAAATGTCTGCTTAGCACCAATTTGATGGATACGACCAAGCAACATACCCACAGATTCCATTTGCTCGATATTATCCATCTCATATTGTCGTCCTCCAACACTAGCAAACAACGTAAACAGATAACCTTGATATTCGTGTAGTGTCGTATTATTAAATGTTAATGGCGTAATAACGGGAACCTCAGCATCAGCTAATTGCTTAGTAAACTGATGTTCTTCAAGAATTTGCTGACGATCCCAACGATTTGGTCGATAAAACTTAACCACATAACGTTTATGATCTTCATCTTGAAATTGATAAACACGATTTTCATAACTATTTAACACAGTCAAACCAGAATCTATACTCAATCCTATTGAAGATAGGCTATCAATAATTAAATCTGGTGATAAAGATTGAAACGAAAATGTTGAACTATTCATTGAATGATCCTTTATTGCAAACTAAACCATTCATCTAATTTTTGTTTTAGAGCTTCAAGTCCAATACGCTTAGGTGATGAAAAAGGAGCAACAGTAATATCTCCTTGAAAAGGTAAAATGGCTTCTTTCACCATATTAACTTGTTTTTTTTGAGCGCCAGAAGCTAATTTATCAGCTTTAGTAAGCAGTAACATAATAGGGATATCAACAGAAACCGCCCACTCAATCATCTGTTGATCTAAATCTTTTAACGGATGTCTAATATCCATCAATACAACCAAACCTTTTAAACTTTCACGTTTTTGCAGATATTCGCCCAATGCTTTTTGCCATTTACGCTTTATCGCCTCTGGCACTTGAGCATAGCCATAACCGGGTAAATCTACTAAACGGCAATTTTCTTCAACTTCGAAAAGATTAATAAGTTGGGTTCGACCTGGCGTTTTACTTGTTCTAGCAAGCCCTTTTTGATTGGTTAATGTATTAAGTGCGCTTGATTTACCAGCGTTAGAACGGCCAGCAAAAGCAATTTCAACACCACTATCAACAGGTAGATGAGAAATATCAGGCGCACTCAAAATAAAATGAGTTTTAGCATAATTTAATTGGTGAATATTGGTCATAAATAAGTATCCTTTAAATGCAACGGCATTTAATTGACTAAAATGCCGTTACTGTATAGAAAAACTTAAGAATTGACAACTTTTTCCACAGCTTTCGCAAATCGAGTCATACCTTCTTTAATTTCATCTTCAGAAATAATTAGTGATGGGGTAAGGCGTAAAACATTAGGTCCGGCATTTAAAATCATCACTTTAAATTCGGATGCTACGTTCAAAAAATCACGAGCTTTATTGTGAAATTTGGGTTGTAATTCTACGCCTAACAATAACCCTTTTCCACGATACTCTCGGAATAATTTAAATTTATCATTAATTTCCTCTAATTGCTCAATAAATACAGCACGTCGTTTTTGCACACCTTCAAGTATTTCAGGAGAATTAATAATATCAAAAGCCTCGCAACCCACAGCACAAGCTAAAGGGTTACCACCATAAGTTGTACCATGCACACCGGGATGCATAACTGAAGCAATTTCGTCTGTTGTTAACATAGCACTAATTGGAAATCCACCGCCCAGTGCTTTAGCTGAGGTCAAAATATCGGGTTTTACATCATATTGCTGATAAGTAAATAAACTGCCTGTTCGACCCATTCCACACTGCACTTCATCAAACACCAGTAACGCTTTATATTCATCACATAGCTCACGCAAACCTTGTAAAAATTCGGGTGTGGCTGAAGTTAATCCACCTTCACCTTGCACAGGCTCTAGTACAACCGCACAAGTATGATCATCCATTACAGCTTTAACTGCATCAAGATCATTAAAAGGAACATGAATAATATCAGCTGGTTTTGGACCAAAACCATCCGAATACTTAGCCTGACCGCCAACAGAGACGGTAAAAAATGTACGCCCATGAAAAGATTGATAAAAAGCAATAATTTTAGTCTTATAAGGATTGTATTTATGTATTGCGTAATGACGAGCTAATTTAAACGCAGCTTCATTAGCTTCGGCACCAGAATTTGCAAAAAAAACACGTTCAGCAAACGTATTATCGATAAGTTTTTGAGCAAGATTTAAAGCCGGCTCATTAGTAAAAACATTACTTACATGCCATAACTTTTCACTTTGTTCATGTAATGCTTTAACTAATCTTGGATGACAATGCCCAAGCGCATTTACAGCGATGCCACCTGCAAAATCAATATATTCTTCACCATTTTGATCCCAAACACGACTTCCTTTACCCTTTACGGGGATAAATTTTGCTGGTGCATAAATAGGTAAAATAACTTTATCAAAAAGTTCACGTGTGATTTTTGGCTGCATTGTTTAATCCTTATTTATTTTATTAACTAGTCCATATCATTTTAATCAAACTAATTACGGTGTAAAGTAAATAATTATTCAAATATTTTAAATTAATATTCAGTTGTTAAAGGTGAGTTCAATTTACAACTAATATAATAATTTTCTTCTTATCTATAATTATTTTCAGGTATAATTAGCCACTATTCGTTGAGTGTACTTAAAAGAGATAAAAATGAGCCGTGTCGTTTATTGCCATTATTTAAAAAAAGAAGCAGAGGGATTAGATTTTCAACTTTATCCGGGGGAGATTGGAAAACGTATTTTTAACGAAATATCCAAACAGGCATGGCAAGAGTGGCTCAAAAAACAAACAATGCTCATTAACGAACATAAACTCAATATGATGAATCTAGAACACCGAAAAAAAATTGAAGCTGAAATGATCAAATTTCTATTTGAAGGCGAAGAAGTTGTTATTGATGGATATAAACCCCAAAATTGAGATGTAAAATGAAAAAAAATAAAAAAATCATCGCGTTAATTATTTCTGTAACTCTTCTAACAGGTTGTCCTAGTACGAATTCAAAAAAAAATGAAAACAATTATGTTAAAGATACTAATGCTTTTAATATTTTAATTAGTCAATATGCTAATAACATTGAAGAAATTTGGGGGCCGAAAGAAGTCCTTATTGCAGGACCTAAAGATTATGTTCAATATGAAGATAATTTAAAAACGCGTGTCCATATTAACTTTGTTTCTGGTGTGATTACTATTGAAACGATGGCAGAATCACCAATAGAAAACCTAAAAGAAGCGATAGTTTCGACATTACTTATGTCAGAGCCAGTTGACATTATACGACATGACAAAATCAGTCAAGACTTATCTCAAGAACCATTTTTATACAATCAGGTATTAGATCAAGAGCATCAACCGATTCGTTGGAGTGGCAGAGCCAATAGTTTTGCTGATTATCTGCTTAGCAATAATATAAAAACTCGTTGGTCTGGTTCTTATAAAATTACTTATGTTGAAATTAAACTTGTTCCTAACCACATAAATCAACGTGCTAGAAAATTCTTACCAATAGTAGCTGAAGCTTCTAATCGTTATTTTATTGATGAACGCTTGATTTTAGCCATTATGGAAGTTGAATCTGCATTTAACCCATATGCTGTCAGCCGTACTGATGCACTTGGACTAATGCAAGTACAACAACACACCGCTGGGCGTGATATTTTCAAATTACAAGGTAAATCGGGTGAACCAAGTCGAAAATTCTTACTCGATCCGCGTAATAATGTTGATATAGGTACAGCTTATTTATCTTTATTAAAAACGAAATACTTAGCAGGCATTAATAACCCAATTTCGTTAAGATACGCCGTGATTACATCTTATAATGGAGGAGTAGGAAGTGTGTTGCGTACGTTTTCTAACGATCGCAATGAAGCTATCAACATCATAAACTCAATGACACCACAGCAGGTTTATCGAAAACTAGTCACTTCTCACGTTTCGCAAGAGTCACGTAATTATCTAATAAAAGTCAATAGAATCTTAGATAATAAATAAGTTATTAAAAAATAAATATTTCCTCATCATTCATAAGTAATGATGAGTAAATATGTCATTTACCAGCTCATAAACAAATGATAAAGCAAAATGGATTTAAAGCTTGTTTAAAGATTACACAACATAATCAGCCAATATCTATCTATTCAGAAGTTAACAAACAATAACTAACTAACAAAAGGTAATAAACAAAAGTCTAAGCGATTGTAGGTAAAACACCCTAACAGTTTTTAAAAGATTATTTTCATCTTTACATTTCTTTACAAAAAATTCGCCAAAAAACTAGCCAACTATTTTTTAAACGGCTATACTTTAACCACTATAGGGAAACAAGCTTATTAAATAAGTGAATAATTATAAAAATTTAAATAAAACAAATAATTACTTGACAGGTAAACCATAATGCATTATCATTTTAGACACCAGACACCAGACACCAGCACTGGCAAACCTATGTCTTAAATTTATCAAATAATCCTATTCGACGAGTTTTTACAAAAAACTCATTTATACCTTCCAAATTATTTCTCAAATTATTATCAAAATTGTCCCAAAAAAGCTTATTGGTGTTAGGGCTGTTATTATTGTCATCTTCATGGAACTTACAGGCGAATGGCAAAAAATATCGAACAGGTAATCGTAGTGATGCAATAATGCTACCATCGCCAGTTATCAATTATGTAAGGCCGAATCTGCTATTTGGTAAAAATGGTGCAGATATGAGTGGGGTCAACTTCGCAGGTCCAGCTGATATATGGAATCCTGATAAGGGCTTCTTAGTTCAATCAATCAGTCCTGAATCATACAACCTAAATTTTCCGACCACGGGTGGGCATAACTTATATTTTGATTTACTCATAAGTGGAGTAGATATAAATGAATTGACATGGGAACCCGTTACTTTGGGGGGAATCACTGCGACAGTGACAAATGTTGTAGCTAATGATAAGTGGATTCCTGATGAAGACAAGGGACAAGTTGTCGCCCGTGTTAAGCTAACAGGTCCAGAGGCAAGAAATCAATGGCTTAATCCGAATCCCACCCCAATTGCTAAGCCAGTGTTACCGCAGACGTTTGAGTTAGTGGGTAGAGATATTAAAACTAATGACGAGGTAGTAAAATATGGCTTTAAGTTAAAGCAGTGGTTTGTTAACCGAGGAGGTAAATACGATACAGCACCAGCTCAAATAACATGGTGTCGTCGTTTGGGGTATCGTCTTACGCAGTTAAGAGATTTAACCAATGCAGTCAGAACAACTAGTTTTCCTATTTCTAGTGCTACACCGTCGTCATCTGAAAATAATTACCAGCGTCGAATTGGAGCTGGATTTTTCACGGAGTGGGGCTACATGTCGCATTATGCTAATGCGGACTTCGCTTACAGCACTCACTCCCACTATGGTTATTGGACGAGCAATGCCATACCCGGCCGTCAGTTCTATGCCTACTCTGATACAGGCTACATCAATAGCAATCACATGGGGGCCACCTTCGGCTATTATGCTGTTTGCACCGCACCTTAGATTTAGTGTGTATTTCTTAATCCTTAAGATCTGGAATAGTTTATGGTGCAAATAGAGGACAATATAACAAAGAACCAAGCCCTGCGCCGTAGGGGCATTGAGCAGGCAAAGCTTGCGAGCCTTGCGCTTTAATGGCAGAAAATCAAAATAGCGCCCGACCGATACGACTTAAAAGCTTGCGCTTTTGCTATTAACTGACTGTTATTAACAAGTTATTATTAAATAACTATTATCAAATAACAAAAGCGCTTTTATTAAAAAGCCAAATTCAACGTAATAAAAAAATAACTAGCCTATAATTGTTTGATTCTATTTAGAAACGCAAATAAAAGTTCAATAAAATCAATAGTCTACCTGAACGTTTTTAGAGCGAAAAACACGCTTATAGCACGGAAAGGTTAATGTGGCTAATTTTTATCACGTCCAACAGGTTGATTCTAAATAAGATTAGCTCCCCAGTAGGTATAAATTTTTCTAAAAATTTTAACTCACTATTTTTACTATAAGTAACCTATTTAATAATGAGGGATTTTTGTGGTTTTAAAGTTTTTTAATAAAAAAAACGTGATCTGCTTCAAATTTTGAGTATACTATGCGTCTCATAAAACCCTAGTTTTTTTGAGGATGTTAGTTTGAGTACCAATAAACTTGTGGATTCATATTCTCCCGCACAAATGACCCAAATTGCTGAAGACCTTGGCAATTACAAAGTAAACAAACACCCATGTAGTACGATTTTATCCGCAATGCTTGCTGGTGTTTATATTTCTATCGCTTTTGTATTTTATATTACTGTAACAACCGGAACAGCAACCGTTGCTTTTGGTTTGGCAAAATTAGTCGGCGGTATTTGTTTCTCTTTAGGACTTATGCTTGTTGTTTGTTGTGGTTCTGACTTATTTACTTCAACTGTATTGACCATTTTACCTAAAATGACCCATAAAATTGGCTGGACTAAAATGATTCGTAATTGGATTTTGGTCTATGTTGGTAACTTTATTGGTGCTATACTGTTTGTTACAGTTATTTGGTTTTCAGGCCAGTATATGGTAGCCAATGGTTTGTGGGGACTAAATATTTTACAAACCGCTGATCATAAATTACATCACACCTTTATTGAGGCAGTATGTCTTGGCTTTTTAGCTAATCTAATGGTCTGTTTGGCCGCCTGGTTGAGTTACGCTGGTCGTAGTTTACTTGATAAAATGCTAATTATGGTTTTACCTGTTGCGATGTTTGTTGCCAGCGGTTTTGAGCATAGTATTGCAAATATGTTTATGATTCCTATGGGCATTGTGATTAAGAACTTTGCGTCCCCTGAGTTTTGGCAAGCAGCTGGTGTGTCGGCAGATGCATTTAAAGAGTTAACTGTATCGCATTTTGTATTTAAAAATTTAATTCCAGTTACAATTGGGAATATTTTAGGTGGTTTAGCTGTAGCACTACCTTATTGGGCTTTATATTTACGTAAGCCACATTGATTTTATAATATTTACCCTCATATGTAATGGGGTAAATAGTTATTTTTGTAAACCTGAGGTGAAAATTATGAGTAATTTAAACGAAGTACAAGCAGCAGCTTGGAAAGGATTTAAAGATGGTGATTGGCAAAATAATGTTAATGTCCGCGATTTTATTCAAAAAAACTACACGCCATATGAGGGCGATGAGTCTTTCTTAGCTGGCGCAACTGAAGCCACAACTAAGTTATGGGATAAAGTAATGGAAGGCATTAAAATTGAAAATGCTACCCATGCCCCTGTGGATTTTGATACAAGTGTTATTTCGACAATTACTGCTCATGATGCAGGTTATATTGAAAAAGATTTAGAAAAAATTGTTGGCTTACAAACTGAAAAACCATTAAAACGTGCAATTATTCCGTTTGGTGGTATCAAAATGATCGAGAATTCTTGTAAAGCTTATAACAGAACGCTTGATCCTTTAGTCAAAAAAATCTTTACTGAATATCGTAAAACTCATAACCAAGGTGTTTTCGATATTTATACTCCAGATATTCTTCGTTGTCGTAAATCAGGTGTTATTACAGGTCTTCCTGATGCTTATGGTCGTGGTCGTATTATTGGTGACTACCGTCGTGTTGCGCTCTACGGTATCGACTACTTAATGCAAGATAAATTTGCACAATTCAATTCACTACAAGCTGATTTCGAAAACGGTGTTGATCTTCCAATGATTATGCAACGTCGTGAAGAAATTGCTGAACAGCATCGTGCACTTGGCCAAATTAAAGAAATGGCAGCTAAATACGGCTTCGATATTTCTGCCCCAGCAAAAACTGCACAAGAAGCAGTTCAATGGACATATTTTGGTTATTTAGCTGCGGTTAAATCACAAAATGGTGCTGCAATGTCATTAGGTCGTACTTCGACTTTCTTTGATATTTACTTCCAACGCGATCTTGAAGCTGGTTTAATTACAGAAAAAGATGCTCAAGAAATTGTTGACCATTTTGTTATGAAGTTACGTATGGTTCGTTTCTTACGTACGCCAGAATATGATGAATTATTCTCTGGTGACCCAATTTGGGCAACTGAATCTATCGCTGGTATGGGTGTTGACGGTCGTACATTAGTTACTAAGACTTCTTTCCGTTTCTTAAATACTTTATATACAATGGGTCCATCTCCAGAACCTAATATGACAATCCTTTGGTCTGAAAAATTACCAAGTGGATTTAAAGAGTTCGCATCAAAAGTATCTATCGATACATCATCATTACAATATGAAAATGATGATTTAATGCGTCCTGACTTTAACAATGATGACTATGCTATTGCATGTTGTGTAAGCCCAATGATTGTTGGTAAACAAATGCAATTCTTTGGTGCGCGTGCAAACCTTGCTAAAACTCTACTATACGCAATCAACGGCGGTGTGGATGAAAAATTAAAAATGCAAGTTGGTCCTAAAGAGACTCCAATCACTGATGAATATTTAGATTTTGATACAGTGTTTGCTCGTTTAGACCACTTTATGGATTGGTTAGCAAAACAATACGTAACTGCATTAAATGCTATTCACTATATGCACGATAAATACAGCTATGAAGCATCATTAATGGCGCTTCATGATCGTGATGTTATTCGTACTATGGCATGTGGTATTGCTGGTCTTTCAGTTGCAGCTGACTCTCTTTCTGCGATTAAGTATGCAAAAGTAAAAGCAATTCGTGATGAAGATGGTTTAGCTACTGACTTTGAAATTGAAGGTGAATATCCACAATTTGGTAATAACGATCCACGAGTTGATGATATCGCTGTTGATTTAGTTGAACGTTTTATGAAGAAAATTCAAAAACTTAAAACTTATCGTAATGCAACACCTACACAATCTGTATTAACCATTACATCAAACGTTGTTTATGGTAAGAAAACAGGTAATACTCCAGACGGACGTCGTGCTGGTGCGCCATTTGGACCAGGTGCCAACCCAATGCACGGTCGTGACCAAAAAGGTGCGGTAGCTTCATTAACATCTGTTGCTAAACTTCCATTTGCTTATGCTAAAGATGGTATTTCTTATACTTTCTCTATCGTTCCAAATGCATTAGGTAAAGATGATGATGTGCGTAAACGCAACTTAGCTGGTTTAATGGATGGTTATTTCCATCACGAAGCTACAGTAGAAGGTGGTCAACATCTAAATGTTAATGTATTAAATCGTGATACATTATTAGATGCGATGGAACATCCTGAAAAATATCCACAATTAACTATTCGTGTTTCTGGATATGCGGTGCGTTTCAACTCATTAACTAAAGAACAACAAAATGACGTAATTAATCGTACATTTACACAAAAAATGTAATTTAGTTAATTGTTAACTTAATCGAAATAGCGTCTTTAAAGGCGCTATTTTTTTATCAGTGCAAATATTATTTTTGCCATCTTTAAATTAAATATTAATACGATGATAATAATTTAATATTGTTGATATTTATCCAGTATAATTAATCAAAATATAATTCGTGACGATTAATACTATTGGTTTAAGTTTGACGGTAGTGGAGTTAAAATTATTAAAAAGTCATATGAGCAATGATTCGAGATTATCTATGGAACAACAAAATATTATTATGACAACTAATTCGCCTATTAAAGGCCGTATCCACTCTTTTGAATCCTTTGGTACTGTTGATGGTCCAGGGATTCGTTTTATTGTTTTTTTTCAAGGTTGCTTAATGCGTTGCTTGTATTGCCATAATCGTGATACATGGGATTTAAAAGCTGGCCGAGAGGTCACCGTTGATGAGCTTATGAAAGAAATTGTTTCTTACAAAAGTTTTATTATGCCTAATGGTGGTGGTGTGACAGCTTCGGGCGGTGAGGCTACGTTACAAGCTGAGTTTGTTACTCAATGGTTTAGAGCTTGTCATCAAGAAGGCATTAGTACTTGTTTGGATACTAATGGTTATGCAAGGCAGCTCGACCATGTTGTTGATGAACTTTTAGAAGTAACAGATTTGGTCATGCTTGATTTAAAGCAAGTTAATGATGAAATTCATCAAAAATTAGTTGGAGTACCAAATAAACGAGTTCTTGAATTTGCTAAATATTTGCAAAAAATTAATAAGCGAACTTGGATACGTTATGTTGTTGTTCCTGGATGGACTGATGATGATAATTCAGCACATCTGCTTGGTAAATTTATTGAGGGGATGGATAATATTGAGCGTGTAGAATTACTTGCTTATCATAAACTAGGTGCTTATAAATGGGATACGATTGGTGATAAATATAAGTTGGAAGGCGTTGAGGCTCCACCAAGAGAAACCCTTGATAGGATCCAAGGTATTTTAGAAAGCTATGGTCATTATGTTACATTTAGTAAATAGTTGATAGATTGTTTGATAAGAGGCGCATTCAATTGTGCCTCTTTTGTATCTATTGTAATCTTTTTCGTTTTATTGCACGTATAACAAAAATCCCACCCTCAAAAGCTAGAATGCAAACAGATAACCAAATAAATCCATATGATACAATATGTTCTGATGAAACTTTCTCATGCAAAAACAGTATAGAAATAACTGTTAGTAGTACTGGCTCTACATATCCTAATAAACCAAATAATCCCATAGGCAGTAAACGACTTGCAACAAAATAGATTGCAAAAGCAATAGCCGTGATGATCCCCAAGGTTGGTATGTAAATCGGGAAATTAGAAAGATCACTAATTATTTTGTCTAAACGATAATTTAAGGCACAATATATAAGGCACCCTAGGAAGATAAAGAAAAAGTCAGAAAACGTGCCCACAATGCCATCTATTCGCAATTTGCGCCTTGTCATAAAGTAGATTGGATACCCCAAAGCAATAACAGCGGTTTCCCATGAGAAAGCACCAGTGATGTAAATTTCAATAGTAACGCCTAATATTGCAAGTGTAACAGCTATTTTTTGCAAGAAGCTGAGCTTTTCTTTATAAAAAATTTGCCCAGAAATCACCATTGCTAGTGGCAATAAAAAATAACCTAGCGATGCTGATAACCCATGTCCGTTAAGTGGTGCCCAAATAAAAATCATCATCTGTATTGTGAGCAAAACAGAAGAAAATAATAACCCTAATAAAAAAAGTGGTTGTTGTTTTATTCGTCTAAAAAGTGCAGTTATAACTGACCACTGTTTTCCAGCAATGATTAATATAACTATTGCAGGAAATGAAGTTAGTAATCGCCAACAAAAAATATCAACAACAGATAAGGAGTGTAACAAAACTGGGTAGTAATAAAGTAACCCAAATAGACATGATGCCAGTATTGAAAGCGCTACACCTTTTATCATTTTTTCCACCTTTATTAATAAAAAAATAGCGCTAATAGATAGCGCTATTCTCTAAGATAATGTGAGTTATTTAATAAACTCAACACCATTCATATAAGGTACTAAAACGGATGGAACTTTAATTGAACCATCTGCTTGTTGATAGTTTTCCATAATAGCAACAAGTGTACGTCCAACAGCTAGACCAGAACCATTTAGTGTATGTACTAAATATGTTTTATTATCAGCCTTATTACGATAACGAGCTTGCATTCGGCGAGCTTGGAAATCCCACATATTTGAGCAAGAAGAAATTTCTCGGTATGTATTTTGAGCTGGTACCCATACTTCAAGATCATAGGTTTTACAAGAGCCAAAGCCCATATCGCCAGTACATAACACAATTTTTCGATATGGTAATTCAAGTAATTGCAATACTTTTTCTGCGTGAGCAGTTAACTCTTCTAATGCCTTCATCGATTCTTCAGGCTTAACAATTTGAACCAATTCTACTTTATCAAATTGATGCATACGAATTAAGCCACGAGTGTCTTTACCATAAGAGCCAGCCTCAGAGCGGAAACAAGGGGTGTGTGCTGTCATTTTTAATGGTAATACACTTTCATCAAGGATTTCATCGCGCACAAGATTAGTTACAGGCACTTCGGCAGTTGGAATTAATGCATAATTACTACTTTCAGCTTCTTCATCAAGCGGTTTAGTATGAAATAAGTCACCTGCAAACTTTGGCAATTGTCCTGTTCCAAAAAGTGTTGCTTGATTGACTAAATACGGTACATAAATTTCGGCATAACCATGCTGTTCTGTGTGTAAATCTAACATGAATTGAGTAATAGCACGATGTAAGCGTGCGATTTGCGATTTCATAACCACAAAACGTGCACCAGTGAGTTTTACCCCTGCTGCAAAGTCAAGATCACCAAAGCGTTCTCCTAATGCAACATGATCTTGAATTGGGAAATCAAATTTTCTTGGTGTGCCAAAGCGAGAAATTTCAACATTGTCATTTTCATCTTTTCCATCAGGAACAGAGTCATCAGGAATATTTGGGATAGTGGAAGCGATATCTTTAATTTTGCTTAGTAGGATATCAAGCTCTGTTTTAGCGCTATTGAGTTTTTCACCAAGTTTATTGACTTCTTCACGGACAGCTGTAATATCTTCGCCTCGTGCTTTTGCTTCACCAATTGCTTTTGAACGAGCATTACGTTCGGCTTGTAAGTTCTCGGTTTCAACTTGTAATACTTTGCGTTTTTCTTCTAAGTGGCGAATCGTATCAATATCTAATTTAAATCCTCGACGTGCTAATTTATTAGCGACAAGATCCAATTCATTTCGGAGTAAATTTGGGTCCAACATAAATAGTGTCCATTATTAACTAGGGAATATCTTTCTACCTTATCGTTATTCTATTATAGTAAACAGAACATATAAATTAAAAAGTAGATTAATTTACCGATATTAAAATTTGTTAGCTTAGTATACTAGAATTATATTGGGATTCAACCGAAATGGCGACCAGAAGAACTTTAGGGAACTAGTAAAATATTATTTATTTAAATAGATAGGTAATTAGCTATTTTTTGATATATTATCACATACAAATAAATATTTTTCATAATATCAGCTAGGTGGCTGCTTATCTTTGAATAAAAAGAAAATAAAAAGGCATAAAGATGTTGTTATAATATAATTTCAAATTACTTAATATCGATATAATCATCAGATCATTTGATTATTTAGGATGATAATAGTAAACGCTGTGGATTAATCTTACAATAGCACAGCTCATGGTAATTGAAATAGATTGAATAGGCTGTAGCTATTTTGTCCACGTTTTTGTGCTGATTTCTTCTTGATGCTGTAATTTTGCAAACATCCGTTTAGGCTTGAGATTTTTCGCTTCTAACTCTTTTAAACATCTGATATCCGAAATTTCTAGACCATCGTATTTTTCCTCCATTTATAAAAAGTTGAATATCCCATATCTTATTTGAGGCAAAGCGCTTTAATTGAAAAATGTGCTTTAACTTTTTTAATATCGGTACGATTTAGTGCTTATCACCTTTTTCATATTCAAATTCTCTTTTACTTTTGTCATAGACAATTTTCTACTTTTTAGGGGATAGTTATGATAAAGGGGGGAGCTTTTAGTTCCCCTTTTTATTCGTTTTATTGTATTTTAGTTTTTTTGGTTGATGTTGATGTAAGTAGGTTTCCTAAAAAAACTAATAAATATCAATAATAAAGTCAATATCTTGTTGTTCTTGTAATTTCACCCTTAACAATTCTTTAAGTTCTTTTATTAAGCTATTTAGTTCAAATATTTCTTTTTTTGTGAGTAGCCCTGTTTTTGATTTTAATTCTTTAATTCTTAGAATTTTTTGCTTGATATTTTTGCACATTATTTACACTCCTTTCATTATTTAAATTTACTATAACTTATTACTTTTTAAAAATATTTGAAAGATTTCAACGATCAGTAACATCAATTGATATAGGTTTTAGCTATCGTGAGCTATTTAATCGATCTGTAAAACCGATCATAATATACTACCAATCAAAATTGATTTAAAGAATAAGAAAGGGATAAGTTATGTTTCGGTAAAAATGTAGTAGATGATATCGTCGATTTCTATCAGAAAAATTAAATTGAATATAAAGAATTATGGAAAAGATTAATCGAATTTTTAATATTTCAGTATCTGATTGTAACGATTTTCTAAATCGATAGCTCGGTTATAAATGGAACATAAACGTGTATATCGGGTATATTGTGAGTTAAGGTTTACTCAGAATAAAACATAGAAGCATACTTCATTTCGAACACCAGAAAAGTGGTGAATGTTGGTCAATGGATTTTATGAGTTTCGTTAACGTCTTTTTATAACGTTTAATGTCATCGATAACTTTAAATGAGAAGCATTAGGCATTGATATTGCGGACTGGTAGTATTTATCCTTTATCTGAATAAACAGACCCAATATCATGGTTATCCACTCAAAATACGGGTAGATAATGGATTAGAATTAGAAAAAGTATTTATCTATTGTGAAAAATCATATGGTATTACTATTGATTATATTGAGTCTGATAATGCATATCTAATTGGTTATATTTAACAATCTAATCGTACTTACTAAAACAGAGTGTTAGATTTATATCTTTTTAACAACCAATAGTAAACAAAAAGAATAACTGAAAATTAGCTCTCCATTTATAATACTGAAAGACTTTATGAGACATTAAATAACGTGGCGCCTATTGAATATAAAACACGAAAGCAAGCAGCGTAATTTTCTACATTAGTTTTAACTATGTGCTATTAAAATTCCCAAAATATACAAATAAACGTACAAAGTGGTGTGATGAGTAGTTCTTAACTGTTTTTGATTCTGGATATAATAAGATAAGTTTTTATTTTTTAATTATTGCTATAACTGATAAAGTGTTCGCAAGTGGTAAATGGTGCACCCGAAGGGATTCGAACCCCTGACCGCTCGGTTCGAAGCCGAGTGCTCTATCCAGCTGAGCTACGGATGCGTGTAAGTTCGTTAAAAAAGTGGTGCATCCGAAGGGATTCGAACCCCTGACCGCCCGGTTCGTAGCCGGGTACTCTATCCAGCTGAGCTACGGATGCGTTTTGAATTTATTTAAAATGGTGCATCCGAAGGGATTCGAACCCCTGACCGCCCGGTTCGTAGCCGGGTACTCTATCCAGCTGAGCTACGGATGCATATTTTAATTTATTTAATGGCGGTGAGAGAGGGATTCGAACCCTCGATGCAGCTTTTGACCGCATACTCCCTTAGCAGGGGAGCGCCTTCAGCCTCTCGGCCATCTCACCAAGACATTATGACTTTGCTTGAACAACAAAATCACAATGTGTGGCGCACATATTACGTTTTACAAAAAATAAGTCAAACATTTTTTTGCTTACGCGTGCTAGTTGTTTATTTCCTGCCCAATATTACCCTATGGACTTAGGTATTTCATCATTTGCTTCTTGTGGTTGATGAATTTTGTTATATATTTCTTCCCTATGAATAGAAACTTCTTTAGGTGCATTAATACCTACTCTGACTTGATTTCCCTTCACGCCCAAGATGGTAATAACTACATCATCACCAATTATTAGTGTTTCACCTACTCTCCTAGTTAAAATTAACATTAGATCTCCTAATATCAGTTAAGTATATATCCAAACAATTTTAATATATAGCTTTATCAGCCCCCATCAATAAGACGGGATTTTACAGAAAAACTCTAATATTCAATTAACAAATATTTTGAGTCTATCTGGCTAATTTGCTTGTAATTTATTACTGATTTCCTTTTTCACAGAAGATAACGCTTCTGGTAATGCCGAGAGATCCATTCCACCTGCTTGAGCGAAATCAGGTCGCCCACCCCCTTTACCGCCTACTTTTAATGCTAATTGGGAAACCAAATCTCCTGCCTTAACTATATTGACTAAGTCATTGGTTACACCTGCAGCTAAATTGATTTTATCATCATTGACGGCGGCTAAAATTATTACACCTGTCTTTAATTGATTTTTTAGATCATCAATCATAGTTCGTAATAATTTTGCTTCAACATTATCAAGTTTAGCAATTAGTAAATGTTTATCATTGATTTTTTCACATTGATTAAGTAATTGTGCACTTTCTTGGCTGGCTTTCTGTGCTTTTAGTTGTTCAATTGTTCTTTCAAGCTGTTTAGTTTGATCGATTAATTGCTCAATGCGTGCCAAAACTACAGATTTATCACTTTTAGCTAGTTGTCCAATTTGAGTTAGTAAATTGGATTCATTATGTATCAAATCCATTGCATTTTGCCCTGAGGTTGCCTCAATACGGCGCACACCAGAGGCAATGCTTGATTCTGATATTATTTTAAATAACCCTATATCACCAGTTCTATCTACGTGAGTACCTCCACAAAGTTCAATTGAGAAATCGCCCATTGTCAGAACTCTAACGATATCTTCATATTTTTCACCAAATAAAGCCATCGCGCCTTTATCTTTAGCCTTATCAATTGGCATTAGCTCAATATCTACAGGTAAATTACGACGAATCTGTTGATTTACTAAGTTCTCTATTTCAATAATTTGTTCTGGCGTAATGGCTTGATTATGTGAAAAGTCAAAACGCAGATAGCTATCATTAACTAAAGACCCTTTTTGGTGAACATGGTTACCTAAAATACGTTGTAAAGCCGCTTGCAATAGATGCGTAGCTGAGTGATTACGTCGAATACGTTCACGCAACTCAACATCAATAGCAGCAGTGACATTATCACCAACTTTTAACGAGCCTTTTATAATTTGGCCTAAATGACCAATACTTTGACCATATTTTTGGCTATCAAAAACATTAAATTCAAGATTAGCCGCAGTTAGTAAGCCTTTGTCACCAATTTGGCCACCAGACTCTCCATAAAATGGAGTTTTGTCTAAAACGACAATAGCTTCATCGCCAGCGTGAATATTTTCGACTTTTTGGCCGTTTTTAAATATAGCAATAACTTTTCCTGATGATTCTGTTGCTTGGTAACCTAAAAATTCAGTTTTATCATCAAGCTTGATAACATTACTATAATCAACATTAAATGAGCTTGATTCGCGGGCTCGCTTTCGTTGCTCTTCCATGCATTGGTTAAAGCCATCTTCATCGATAGTGATGTTTTTTTCACGACATACATCTGCCGTTAGATCTAATGGAAAACCATAAGTATCATAAAGTTTAAATGCGATATCTCCAGGTAAAACTTTCCCCGTTATTTTGGTTAATTCCTGATCTAATAAAGATAATCCTCGTTCAAGAGTCTTTAAAAATTGCTCTTCTTCAATTTTAAGTGCATTTTCGACTAGTTTTCGATTTTTTTCTAATTCAACCGCTGCGCTTCCCATCACATCAATTAATGGTTTAACTAGTTTATAAAAGAAAATGTCTTTTGCTCCTAGCATATGCCCATGACGCACTGCGCGTCGAATAATGCGTCGTAGCACATAGCCTCGCCCTTCGTTTGAAGGTAAAACTCCATCTGAAATTAGGAATGCACAAGAGCGGATATGGTCGGCAATAACGCGTAGCGATTTATTTTCTAAATCTTTAGTCTGAATAACGTTAGCTGCATCATTAATTAATTTCTTAAACAGGTCTATTTCATAATTAGAGTTGACGTGTTGTAACACTGCAGCAATACGTTCTAGTCCCATACCAGTATCCACAGATGGCTTAGGTAATGGTTCCATTGTGCCATCAGGATGGCGGTTAAATTGCATAAAGACAATATTCCAAATTTCTATAAATCTGTCACCATCTTCTTCTGCGCTACCAGGAGGTCCTCCCCAAATATGATCACCATGATCATAGAAAATTTCGGTACAAGGACCACAAGGGCCGGTATCACCCATCTGCCAAAAGTTATCTGAGGCATATGGAGCACCTTTATTATCACCAATACGAATTATACGTTCTTTAGGGATTCCGATTTCTTTTTCCCATATTGCATATGCTTCGTCATCTGTCTCATAAACGGTAACGGTTAACTTCTCTTTAGGTAGGTTAAACCACTCTTTGCTGGTCAATAATTCCCATGCAAAATGTATTGCATCATGTTTAAAGTAGTCACCAAAACTAAAGTTTCCTAACATCTCAAAAAATGTATGGTGTCGAGCAGTATAACCAACATTATCTAAATCATTATGTTTACCACCAGCACGGACGCAACGTTGCGATGTTGTTGCTCTAGTGTAAGAACGCTTATCAACACCAAGGAATAAATCTTTAAATTGATTCATTCCAGCATTAGTAAATAATAGTGTTGGATCATTGTGTGGAACAAGGGAACTACTTGCGACAACTTCATGTCCTTTGCCACGGAAAAAGTCAAGAAAATTTTGACGAATTTCTGCAGTACTTTTCATTTATGCTTCCATATAAAACGATAGATTTTTAAACATAGTAATATACCCGTTACAACTAAAGTTGAAAAGTAAATCTTCCTAAATTGGAGTGGAGCTAACTAATATTTATTACAAGTAAATAGGGATAAAATAAAAAAAGAATTAATGAGCTTTATTTGTAATAGGCTTTAAATTATATATTTTGTATTCTAGATATTATAATTATTTAAGTCAACAAATCGTAAGCAGTTTTAATATCATTTTGTGTATAGCCTCTAGCTATTAGAAATTGAATAACTTTTTGTTTTTCATTGGTATTTTTTGCTTTGATTTGTTTTGACTTTTTTAATAATTGTTTATATGCAAGGTTTCCCCAGTTGATATTAGAGGCTTGCAATAACTGACGACTTAAGTCAACAGATAAACCCCGTTGTTTAAGTTCCATTGCAATTTTATATTTTCCGTAACCTTTATTGGCACGCATAACAATATATTTTTCAATATAGTGGGCGTCATTTATCCAATTTTGATTAATACAATGTTCAACCACATCTTGTATTTCAGCTTTTAGGGTACTCAATTGGTCATGATATTCATCTTCTGTACTTTGTAGCTTTTTTGCAAAAAAGAATATCATTTTTTGGCTTAGTTCATACGAAGAGTGATCGCGCTGTGCAAGTAATTGCACAGCTTTATTTAGGATTGATTTATTGAGTTTTTTTTCATTATTCAATGCTGTCATTCTCTAATGAAGTATCGTCTTCAGGTGCTGTAAAATCTGCAGGGCTATTTAGTAATAAATCACGTAGTTTTGTTTCGAGCTCTTTTGCGATTTCAGGATGTTCTTGTAAAAACTTAATTGAGTTAGCTTTACCTTGTCCAACTTTTTCGCCATTGTAGCTATACCATGCACCAGCTTTATCGACTAACTTATGTTTAACCCCTAAGTCAATCAATTCGCCTTCTTTAGAAATACCACAACCATAAAGAATCTGGAATTCTGCTTGTCTAAAAGGTGCTGCAACTTTATTTTTAACCACTTTAACGCGAGTATCACTACCAATAATATCTTCGCCTTCTTTTACAGAACCTGTGCGACGAATATCAAGGCGAACAGAAGCATAGAATTTTAGTGCATTACCACCAGTTGTTGTTTCTGGGCTACCAAACATAACACCAATTTTCATACGAATTTGGTTAATAAATACAACTAAACAATTTGCATTTTTGATATTCGCAGTTAGCTTACGTAATGCTTGTGACATTAAGCGAGCTTGTAATCCCATATGAGAATCGCCCATTTCACCTTCAATTTCAGCTTTTGGAGTTAATGCTGCGACTGAGTCGACAATAATAACATCAACAGCACCAGAACGAACCAAAGCGTCACAAATTTCAAGAGCTTGCTCTCCTGTATCAGGTTGAGAAACTAATAAATCATCAACTTGAACGCCTAATTTAGCCGCATAAATTGGATCGAGTGCATGTTCAGCATCAATAAATGCACAAGTTTTACCTTCTTTTTGAGCTTGTGCTATGACTGATAAGGTAAGCGTTGTTTTACCAGATGATTCTGGTCCAAATATTTCAACAATTCGACCCATTGGTAAACCGCCAATACCTAGTGCAATATCAAGTCCTAAAGAACCTGTAGATACAGCATCTACATCTAACGTTTGGGTATCCCCTAAACGCATAATTGAACCTTTACCAAATTGTTTTTCGATTTGACTTAATGCAGCAGAAAGTGCGCGTTGTTTGTTTTCGTTCATATTATAAAATTCCAATGAGTTAGGATTGGTAATATTATACTGTATTGTTATACAGTATCAAGTTTTTTTTATACTCAACAATTATTTTATTAATTATGGAAATTAAGTCACAATTTTTATGGATAATTTATTTTATGTAATAATTGAAACTAACAAATGATGATGAAATATCGATATTCAAGATTAAATTTATTGAATTATTTTGTTAATTTTATAACTGTGAATTTTTATCAAATCTAGGTTAATAATGATTATTTTAGTATAATGAAACGAATAACGCATTTTATAAAGATTATATTTGATAATAATCAAAACCCACTAATTTAATTTAGTAATACTTTCATAAAAAAATGTCATTTGATATGATTAGTTTTGAAGCTAATATAGCCAACATTTTATTCATTAAAATATTTGTTCTTCAAAAGATTATTTAATAATAACTCATTAATTTCATACTTAAATGTTATATTAATCTGAAATATTTATTTAGGTTAAAATATATTTCGAAATAAAGGAAAACAATGGCCATTGATAAACAACATTATGTTTTATGCTCACACTGTGATTTGGTCATAGAATTAACTGATATAACAGTAGGGCACAAAGCTGTTTGTCCACGCTGTAATACTACATTAGCTAAAAATAGTAGCAATATGAAGTTTAGAGCTGCTATGTATGCAGCTTGTTCATTAATTATGATTATTGTCGCCTGTGGCTTTGTCTTTATTGATATCCGAATTGTAGGAAATTACATTGGCGTTAGCGTATTAGATATTCCTAAGACCCTTTATTTTGATAAATATAGCTATGTTTCAGCACTTTTTATTTTATTTGTTTTACTTTTCCCTATATTTAATTTATTAATTATCGTCCTGCTTTGCTCCAGAATTCAATTAACAAAATATCGCAGACGCGATCTACTTATTGTTTATGAAAAATTTCAACATTGGTGTATGCCGGAAATCTTTCTTACAGGTGTTTTGGTTAGCTTTGTTAAATTAATGAGTTATGGAAGTATTGGGGTTACTGGTACGTTTTGGGCATTTTGTCTATTTGTCTTTTTTTATATAAAATCTTTAGTTATTTTCTCGCCTGAAGTAATTTGGAACGAAATTCATCGTAATAACTTTGCTGTTAATTCATTGAAAGTTGGAAAAACAGGAATTAGCCAAAATCTAAAATTATGTAATTGTTGTCAGGCTATATTACCCATACATTATAAAAAATGTCCTCGATGTAAACAAAAAAGTAAAATTAGGGATCGTGATAAAATACAATGGACTATAGCTTTGTTGATTACTTCGTTAATTCTTTACATTCCAGCTAATTTATTTGGAATTATGATAACTGTTGTTTTGGGGGCTGCATCAACTTCAAATATCATGGATGGAGTTATTTATATGTGGCAAGCAGGTGATGTACCTGTTGCTCTTGTTATTTTTCTCGCTAGCGTTGTTATACCAATTTTAAAAATTATTTCACTAAGTTGGCTTTGTTATTTTGCATTAGCAGTAAAACGAAAAAATAAGAATAATTGTTTAAAAATGAAAAAATTATATACTGCAGTTGAGTTCATTGGTAAATGGTCAATGATAGATATATTTGTTGTTTCTGTTGTTTGTTCGTTAGTGAGAAATCAGCAAATGATGGGGGTTTATCCTGATATTGGCGTTACATTCTTTGCAACTGTCGTTATTATCACAATGATTGCATCACAAAAATTTGATCCTCGTTTAATTTGGGATCGTCCGCAAAATAGAAAATAGATTAATAGGAACAATATGGCAACATCAAGTAAATTGGCAAAAATAATTAAAATTAGAGCTATTTCAGCAATATGGATTATTCCCATTGTCACTGCAATTGTTGGTCTATGGATAATCTACTCTCATTATGCTGATAGAGGTACCTCGTTCACATTACTTGCAAAAGACGCAAGTGGCATTGTTGCTGGCAAAACGGTAATTAAAAATCGCAGTGTTGATGTGGGTATAGTCGATGAAGTGACTTTATCTGATGACTACCAGCAAGTGGTTATAAAAGGCCGTATTTATAATGATATGGCGCCGTTACTGAAAAATGATTCGATTTTTTGGGTTGTTAAGCCAGAAATTGGTCGTGATGGAGTAACGGGATTAGGTACTATTTTATCGGGTGTCTATATAGAATTAGCCGCAGGGAACGATACTCACAGTTTTCAAAATAAACCTTTTGTGCTTTCTGATGCGCCTCCGTTGTCTGATCCTAGTATCAAAGGAATTCGTCTAAAATTAGAAAGTGAGCAAAATGGTGTGATTCCTCGAGGGGCAGCTATCATGTTTCATGGTTATCGTGTAGGTAATGTGGAGACCTCTGAATTTGATGTTGAATCGCGTAAGATGAAATATCAAATTTTTATTACTAAACCTTATGATGTGTTAGTGACACAAAACGTACGATTTTGGAAAGAAGGAGGTATCAATTTGACTCTTTCATCTCGAGGTGCAAGCCTAGATGTCCCTTCTCTGGATGTATTAATGTCTGGAGGAATTAGTTTTGATTTACCCGAAGGATCCAAATTAGGTGCACCTGCTGAGCAAAATGCAGTTTATACATTATATGAAGATAAAAAATCTATCCAAGATTCGCAGTATACTGAATATAAAGAATTCCTTATTATGCTTTCTGATTCTATATCAGGGTTAACAGAGGGAGTACCAGTTGAATATCATGGTATTAGATTAGGAACAGTATCTAAAGTACCATTTTATACCGCTGAAATGTTAGAAAAATCATCAATTTTAAATAAAAGGGTGCCGATATTAATTAGGATAGAGCCTGATCGTTTATCTGAATTAGTTGATGAGAAAATTGATATTGCCGCTTTGATAATGAAAGAACAAAAAAATGGGTTAAGAGCGTCATTAAAAACTTCAAATATGTTTACTGGTGCGCTATATATAGATCTTGATTTTTATCCTGAATTAAAAAATAAGTATGATCCTCAACTAGCGAAGCAGTTTGGTTACGATACAATTGAGGCAACTTCGACAGGGATTGCGCAAATTCAGGCAAAAATTATGCAATTACTTGATAATTTTAATAATTTGCCACTTAACAATACTCTATCGCAGTTCAATCAATCATTAGCTTCGAGTGAACGATTAATGAAATCATTAAATCGTATTATGGCTAGTAAAGAGATGCAAAATATACCAAAAGATTTACAAAAAACATTACGTTCATTAAATGAAACAATGAAAGAATTACAACCAGGTTCTGAATTAAATAACCAAATGAAAGAGAGTTTACAAAAAGTGCAACAGATGATGGATGAATTAACGCCATTACTTAATACTCTCAATGATAAGAGCAATGCACTGATTTTTTCTGCCCCAGCGAAGAAAGATCAAGAGCCTAAAGCAAAAGGTAAAAAATGATGAACAAAATATATAAAAAGCTACTTACAGTCATATTTATGCCATTACTTGCTATATTAGTCGGCTGCTCAGCTAACAACCCAAGTAAAAGCTATTTTCAACTGACTAGTAATTTACCAAGTCCAGTATCGCAAAAAATAAAAACTACAAAACATTTTATTTGGATTGAGTCGGTAGATGTGGTGAGTTTTTTAAGTAAACCAGGTATTGTATTACAAACGGACAATATCAAATATGAAACAGCAACGCATCATTTATGGGCTTCAACACTATCTCAGCAATTGCAAGAACGATTGACGCAAGATTTAACGGTCATGTTACCAAATTATTTAGTCTCTAGCAGATCAATTACAACGCCAACATTGACGGTAAAGTTATTTATTGATGGGTTTCATGGAAGCTATACTGGTGATGCGGTGATTAAAGGACGATGGGTTGTTACTGATAGTAAAAATAATATTGAAAGCAAACCATTTGAACGCCATGTTCCTTTAGCAAGTAATGGATATGGTGCTTTAGTTAACGCGCTATCTAAAGGTTGGCAGGATGAAGAACTAGACTTTGCAAACTCAATAAAACTTTAATGTCATAATAATATTCCGCCATAATGTTGGCGGAATATTTGAATTTAAACGGTAATTGATCTTAACGATCGTTTGAACTGGCTAAAAACCTTGTCATCAATTTCTACCCATTTACGAACACTGTTGATAAATGCGATTTTATCGGCTTTTAAAAGGTCATCTTTTAAAATCGTTTTTTCTAACAATTGATTGTGATCTAAATAAAATTGCCTCATGGTGCCAGCTAGTAACCCCGATTCTTTTTTAGGGGTAATCCATTGATCATTAATCAGCAATGCGAGGTTACCGTTAACAAATTCAGTTATTTCATTGTATTGGTTAAAATTAATATATTCTTTTCCTGTAATTAAATTAGGAAAATGCTCCCGATTAGACGTTTTATGATACAAATATACATTTTGGTTATGAACACACTGTTTTGCAAATGCGATTTCATTGATCTCCATTGGCGAGTTAATTGTATTCTCGCTAATGGTATATAGCCCATTTTTTTGCAGTAAAATTCTGACTTTATAGATATTCCCAATATTTTTATTAGCTGCATTTGCTAACTTAATAAGTTGCAACTTAATTGCATTGATGTCATAGTTAAAATCAAAATAATCAGCTGATTGAGAAAGTCTGCTTAAATGTTCTTCCAATAAGAAAAATTGCCCTTTTTCAAGCAATAATGATTCAATGACATATTTGGGAGAAGAGGTGGTGCGAGTTAAAATTGCTGTTTTAGCTAAAATCTCGTTATATTCATCTTGTGAGGTTGAATCCCAAGTGATCCCTCCGCCAACACCATAATGCATTTGTTGATTGTGTATGGTTAAAGTCCGAATTGGGATATTGAATATAGCTTTGTTCATATATGGTTCAATATAACCAATTGTCCCGCAGTAAACTCCACGTGGTGAGTTTTCAATATCTGCAATAATTTGCATTGTACTGGTTTTAGGCGCTCCAGTTATTGATCCACAAGGAAATAGTGCTTGAAAAATATGATATAAATTAACATGTTCTTTCAATTCACCTTGAATCATAGAAGTCAATTGCCAAACGGTTGGATATTTTTCGGCTGAAAATAATTTAGGAACTGTAACTGATCCTGCCTTTGCAACCCGACTTAAATCATTACGTAATAAATCAACAATCATCATATTTTCAGCTTGGTTTTTTTCAGAGAATAATAATTCTAATTGTTGTTTATCTTGGTGATTATTTAAACCGCGCGCAGTTGTTCCTTTCATTGGTTTGGTTGTAATAATTTTATTTTCTAACTTAAAAAATAATTCTGGCGAAATTGATAAAATACAATAATCGTCAAACTCAATATAAGCGCAATAGTCGGCTTGATTGTTCTTTTGTAGAAAGTGGTAATAATTAATAGCACTTTCATTAAATGAAGTAGTAAATTGAATTGTATAGTTGGTTTGATAAGTATTGCCTGATTCAATTTGAGATCGAATAAAGTTAATTTTTTGATTATATTCCTCAATTGATGTATCGCTTATCAAATCAAAAGTTGGTGGAGTGTAATCACTTATTTCTACATGTTTTTGCTCAATGATAGAAAATTTATCAAAAATACCAAATATCAATAGCGGCAAATCATAATTCTGTTTTGTTTTATTTTCACTATTGAACCCCATTGCGCTTTCATAAGCGAGATATCCAACCGCATAATAGCCTTGTTGTGTGAATTTTTCGATTGAATCAAATTGTTGTTTGATTGTTGAATAATCATCAGACTTTAAAATGGCGATAGGGTTGCAAAAATATTTATGTTGACCTTCAAAGTCGATATGAATTTTCATTTTAGTATTGCTCATGGACAAAATTATCAATCATTTGTAAACCAAATTCGGTTTTAATTGCTTCAGGGTGAAATTGGACTGACTCGATGGGTAACTTTTTGTGACGTAATCCCATAATCAATCCTTGATTGTTTCTTGCTGTTACGATTAATTGAGAGTCTTTTGGTAAAAGCTTATCACAAGCAATTAATGAATGATAACGAACCACCGAAAGTGGTTTTTTGATCCCTTTAAACACGCCTTGACCATCGTGCGTTATTTCATCGACTTTTCCATGCATAGGTGTTGGTGCTTTGATGATCTTATAACCATAATATTGAGCAATCGCTTGGTGCCCTAAACAAACTCCCAATATTGGGCAAATATGACTAAATTCGGCAATAGTTGCAAGTGATATTCCAGCATCGGTAGGGGATCCCGGACCAGGCGAAATGATAATCTTAGAAAAGCTAAGCTCTTTTATTTGTTCAATTGTCATTTCATCATTTTTAATCACTTTAATTTCTGCGCCAACTTGACACAAATAATTGTGAATATTGAAAGTAAAAGAATCATAATTATCTATTAATAATATCAAAATAGAGTCCATTAATTACATAGCGTATTGTTTTTAAACCATTGGCATTTATAACAGCCAAATTCCAGTTATATCCAGAGTCATTATACCGTTAATACAGTTAAAAACAGATATGATTGCCAGTTTGCTATCTTTTTATTTCCTTTTTTATACTGAAACATAGTGTTACCTGAAACTTTTTAACAAAAATTCTCTTTTTCTGTGATAAATCTCACAAAACCATACAACTCTACTTGTATGGTAGTATTTGTGTTACTTATTACGTTAGCCGAAGCTGGGATTGTCAAAATTTTTTTGCAATAGCTCAACATGAAAACCTATCGGCTATTTTGGAGACTACAAAAATAGTATCAAAACAGAAGAATGAATGGTTTGTTGATTAATCTTGATTAAAGTTCTGAATTATTATTTTGAATATTTTCTGTAATTATGCCATTTGTTTTTTGTGTAGTTTACTCTGGTGCAGGCAATTATTTATTTTTACGTAAATAACCTAAAACGCCAAAACCTTCTATTAGCCATTTTCCATCTTTAAAGATTAAAGGAAAAGTTGCTCTACTGCTTGCATTTGGTCCTGGGTTTTGTTGCACAATTTCAATTTCGTTGTCTGTTACTTTACTTATAATGGCAACATGTCCATATTTGGACCAATTAAGGATAATAATATCTTCAACTTTCGGTTTAGTTGGTGAACCATTATGAAACTGTAATAAATTACGTTGACGATTAATTTTGCCATCAGCAACTAATGGATCAAAGAAATCTTTTGCATGTCCATAGCTATTGGGCATTTTGTGATTGAAGCGTTGATAATAATAGCGTTTAATAAATTCAACACATTGATATTTCAGACCTAAGTTATAGCCGTCTTTAGCAATATTTCTTCCACTTACATTATTGATGCTACCATTATAATAGACTTTCACGCCATTAAATTCATCAACGACTTTGCCAATTTTCTGTTTATCAATTTCAACATTAGCAAAAGCACATGAATTAAGTGTATAGTAACTTAATACTGATACTAGCCAAAGTAAGAAAAACCTTTTTTTATATTTTAATAACATATTTATTTCCATTGTTTTAATTATTTATTATTGTTTATTTTATTGAAAAATAAAATTTAGTCGATAGGTAAAAAACTTACTAGTTGTAAGATTATTAATGAATCTAACATTTAACCATGATAAAAAATTATGTTCTGTATTTTCAATCTAAATTAGTATTTCATCATTAAGATAAATATATTTGAATTATAATAAAATGGGGTTGCAAAATGATTAAAAAAGTTAAGATAAATGTTAGCGGTCGCGTGCAAGGTGTAGGATTTCGCTTTTTTACTTATCAGCAAGCCCAAAAACTGGGTTTAGTTGGTTATGTTCAAAATTTAGATAATGGCGATGTTGAGATTATAGCTCAAGGTAATAGTTTACAAATAAGCAAATTAATAAAATGGATTAAAAATGGCGGTCCTGCATCTTCACGCATTTCACATTTTAATATTTTTGAATTATTACCACAAAACGATTTAACTTCTTTTAATGTTCGATATTAATTTAATAAAAAATAAAGTAGAATAATTAAAATTTTGGCATTCGAAATAATAATTTCTAATTAATGTGAAAAACGTATGTTATGAATAAAAAAAATCTAATCTGTTTTTTACTTCTCATTGTTGTTATCGGTGTTTATTATAATTATCAAAAAGGAGATGAGGTTGTAAATCAATCCACTCTAAATATATCAGATAAGCCGATTTATCAAAGTGATAAAATGTTAACAGATATTTATGACTTATCTGGGGATCTTATTTATAAAATTGAGTCCAGTAATGTAAGGCATTTTGATGACTCAAATAATACTGAATTTGATTTGCCCAATTTTACGTTTTATGAACAGAATCATTCAGCTACATGGCATATTAAAGCAAAGAAAGCAACGTTGACAAAAGATAAACTTCTTTACCTTTATGATGATGTTCAATTAGATAATTTGACACAAGAAGCTCAATTGAAACAAGTAAAAACTGATAATGCCGTGATAGATTTAACTTCACAACTAGTCAAATCAAAAGATCCTGTCATCATCAATGGGGTGGGATTTTATTCAACTGGTATTGGTTTAGCGGGTGATTTACATGCCAAAACGGCTAATATACTTGAAAATGTAAAAACATATTATAATACAGAGGCAAAATAAAACATGAGTTCGCTAAAACAGGTTGTTTTTTCATTAATTTTATTGCTACCAATCTCTTTAAGTAGTTTCGCCAATGAACTTACTTCGCAATCTATAAACTCTAAAGAAGAACATAAAATGTTCGCTGATAATAAACCCATAACGATAGATGCAGATAATCAAAAAATTGATATTGAAAATAATACAATCACATTTATTGGCAATGTTGTTATTGTCCAAGAAGGATTAACTATAAAAGCTGATAAAGTCGTTATCACTGACACGCAAGACAAAAATAAGCAAAAAATCACAGCTTATGGTAAACCTGTGAATTATAAGCAAATTTTACCAGAAAAAAATAAGATTGTAACGGGGCATTCTTCACAAGTTATTTATGATGTAAAACAAAATAATGTTATTTTACGCGGCCATGCTGAATTATTTCAACAAGATAATCATATTGTTAGTGATCTGATTACATACGATGTCAAAAAACAACAAATATTAGCCAATCCAGGTAAGAATATGCGAGTAAAAAGCACTATTATCCCAAACCAAGTTAAAGGGATGAACAAATAAAATGTCAATTTTAAAAGCGGAAAATCTGGCCAAAGTATACAAAAAAAGACGAGTTGTTGAAGATGTAAGTTTAACTGTCAACTCAGGCGAAATTGTTGGATTATTGGGCCCCAATGGTGCGGGTAAAACGACTACTTTTTATATGGTGGTTGGTATAGTGACATTAAATGCAGGTAAAATTTACCTTGATGATCATGATATCAGCATTTTACCTTTACATGAGCGAGCTCAAAAAGGTATTGGCTATTTACCACAAGAAGCGTCTATTTTCAGAAAATTGTCTGTTATAGATAACATTATGGCAATTTTAGAAACGCGTAAAGATATTGATAAAAATGAGAAAATCGATCGTGCCGAAGAATTACTTGAAGAGTTCCATATTTCTCATATTCGTGACAGTATAGGACAATCTCTATCAGGTGGAGAAAGACGTCGAGTAGAAATAGCAAGAGCGTTAGCAGCTAATCCTAAATTTATTTTACTTGATGAACCTTTTGCTGGTGTTGATCCAATTTCGGTGATAGATATCAAAAATATTATTAAGCATCTACGTGATCGAGGGTTGGGTGTATTAATAACCGATCATAATGTACGTGAAACGTTAGATGTTTGCGAACGTGCTTACATTGTTAATAAAGGACATTTAATTGCTGAAGGTTCACCAAATGACATCTTAAGTAACGAATATGTAAAACGCGTTTACTTAGGAAACGAGTTCAGATTATGATGAAAACCAGTTTACAACTGAAAGTCTCTCAACAATTATCCATGACGCCACAATTACAATTGGCGATTAAACTACTACAGTTGTCAACTTTAGAACTCCAACAAGAAATACAAACTGCGCTTGAAAACAATCCATTGCTTGAAGTTGATGATCAATATGACGAAGTGCACGTTAAACAAAACGATGAAGCAGAAAATATTGATACGCGTGAGGCTTTAGATAGCAAAGAGATTCCCGATGATATTCCACTGGATGCATCTTTAGATGATATTTATAGTGCAGGAACTCCATCTGGAACTAACTCAGATTATTGTAATGACGAATTGCCTATCTATCAAGGTGAAACTCACGAAACATTACATGATTATCTAGAATGGCAACTTGAACTAACACCCTTTAGCGATACTGATAGGGCGATAGCAGTATCTATTATTGAAGCTATAGATGAGAGAGGCTATTTAACAGTTTCAACAGAAGAAATACTTGAAGAGCAAGGTAATGATGAAATTGAAATTGCCGAAGTTGAAGCAGTATTGAAACGAATATGGAATTTTGATCCTATCGGTGTTGGTGCCAGATCGTTGCAAGAGTGTTTGTCTATTCAAATTCAACATTTAGATACTCCACCGTTAGTTAAACAAATTATTGATAATTATTTAGAATTATTAGCCATACGCGATTATAGAAACTTAAAAAAAGTGTTAAATACAACAGATGAACAATTAAAAGAGGCTGTTGATTTTATACAACGTTTACAACCTTATCCCGGCGATTTGGTTAATACTGCTTCTCCAGACTATGTCATACCTGATGTCATGGTAAAAAAGGTACAAGGAAAATGGGTTGTGTATTTAAATAGCGATACAGTTCCATCTTTACGTATTAACCAGCAATACGCCGATATGGCAAAATTAGCAAATGAAAGTGATGGGCAATATATTAGATCTCATCTGCAAGATGCTAATTGGTTTATTAAAAGCATCGAAAACCGTAACGAAACCTTATTAAAAGTCAGCCAATTTATTGTTGAGCATCAGCAAGCCTTTTTTGAACACGGTGCTGAATACATGAAACCAATGATTTTGTCTGATGTTGCAACGGCAATTGATATGCATGAATCGACCATTTCTCGTGTAACAACTCAAAAATATCTGCATTGTCCAAGCGGAATTTATGAACTTAAATTCTTTTTCTCAAGTCATGTTAATAATGATTCAGGTGGTGAGGTTTCATCTACAGCTATCCAAGCATTAATTAAAAAATATATATCGGCAGAAAATAGTAAAAAGCCATTAAGTGATAGTAAATTAGTTTCGATGCTTGAAGAACAAGGTATTATTATTGCACGTCGCACCGTAGCAAAATACCGTGAAGCCTTATCAATTCCACCATCAAGCCAACGTAAACAGCTTTAAATTTGAATTCAAATTTTTTGGATATATATCGCTTATTTTAATCATGGGCGCAATTTGCGCCCTTTAATAAAATTAAGCTAAAAAGCTTGGGATTTTATGTTCAAAGTCGCTAATCGCTTCTTCATGTTGTAAGGTTAAACCAATATTATCTAACCCATTTAACAAGCAATGACGTTTAAAAGCATCAATTTTAAATGAATATTGCTTATCGCCGGCAATGACCACTTCATTAACTAAATCGATGGTAAATTCAATGCCTTCATTGGCTTCGACAATTTTAAATAACTCATCGATATCCTCTTCGGATAAATTGACCAACAATAACTGATTATTAAATGAGTTATTGTAAAAAATATCGGCAAAACTTGAACCAATAATAGTTTTAAACCCATAATCAGCAAGCGCCCAAGGGGCATGTTCACGTGATGATCCACAACCAAAATTTTCACGCGTAAGCAAAATGCTAGCACCTTTGTAGCGTGGTTTATTTAAAACAAACTCAGGATTAGGCTGCTCGCCAGCATCATCTAAAAAGCGCCATTCATGAAAAGCATGTTTACCAAATCCAGTGCGTGTTACTTTCTGTAAAAACTGTTTAGGAATGATTGCATCTGTATCAACATTAGCCGCATCCAAGGGAACGACTAGCCCAGTATGTTTTGTAAATTTTGCCATGACAAGTCTCTCCTTAAAATGGTTTGCGAATATCTGTAAAATGACCAGTAATAGCTGCGGCTGCTGCCATAGCAGGACTAACTAAATGTGTTCTAGCATCACGTCCTTGGCGACCTTCAAAATTACGGTTGCTAGTTGATGCACAGCGATCTCCCGGTGCTAATTTATCATCGTTCATTGCAAGACACATAGAGCAACCCGGTAAGCGCCATTCAAATCCTGCATCAATAAAAATCTTATCTAATCCTTCGGCTTCAGCTTGTTCTTTCACTGGTCCTGAACCGGGTACAACTAATGCTTGTACACCATCAGCCACTTTGCGGCCTTTAGCAATTTGCGCAGCAGCTCGTAAATCTTCTATACGTGAGTTTGTACAAGAACCAATAAACACTTTATTGATCTTAATATCAGTCATTTTGGTGCCAGCGGTTAATCCCATATAAGTTAATGCACGCTCTGCAGAGTGTTTTTCAATAGGATCAGCAAAATCATTAGGATTCGGTACTGTTGCATTAATTGAAGTTACTTGACCAGGGTTCGTTCCCCAAGTAACTTGTGGTGCGATATCTTTACCTTCTAACGTCACAACTGTATCAAAATGTGCACCTTCGTCGGTTTTTAGTGTTTTCCAATAAGCCACCGCTTTGTCGAAGTCTTCACCTTTTGGTGAAAATTGGCGATCTTTTAAGTACTCAAAAGTGACTTCATCAGGTGCAATTATGCCAGCTTTAGCTCCCATTTCAATTGCCATATTACACAACGTCATGCGTCCTTCCATTGATAATGATTTAATAGCATCACCACAAAATTCAACTACATGACCTGTACCGCCAGCACTGGTTGTTTTGCCAATGATAGCTAAAATAATATCCTTAGCGGTAATGCCATCAGCAACATGTCCTTTAACTTCAATTTTCATAGTTTTAGCTCGACCTTGTTTTAAGGTTTGAGTAGCTAACACATGCTCAACTTCGGAAGTACCAATACCAAAAGCTAATGCACCAAATGCGCCATGTGTTGCTGTGTGCGAATCACCACACACAATAGTCATACCCGGTAAAGTCATACCTTGCTCAGGACCGACTACATGGACAATACCACGTAATGGGCTTTGTAAATCATATAACGAAACACCAAACTCTTTGGCATTTTTTGCCAGTTCAGTTAATTGAATGCGAGCCATTTCGCTACAGGCACTTAAATCATTACTTTTGGTTGAAGTGTTATGATCCATAGTTGCAAAAGTCTTATTGGGCTGGCGAACTTTACGATTCATTGCACGTAAGCCATCAAAGGCTTGTGGAGACGTGACTTCATGAACTAAATGACGATCGATATATAAAATAGGCGTTTCATTTGGAGCCTCATAAACGACATGCGCATCAAATAATTTCTGATACAGTGTTTTTGACATTGCAGATTCCTTATTATTTTTTACAACTGGTATTAGTTTTAAACTTTGACATTATTTACTAATACTATAATTAATTGAATTAAAAAGGATACAAGGAGCAGTTTATTTTGCATACTTGAGTATCCCTTTACTACACATTTAACATAGCTAATTCAATTAAATAAGCTTACAAATAATGTCTCCCATTTCATCAGTTGAAACGGCTTGTTCTTTTTGTGCAAGATCGATAGTACGATAGCCTTGCTCTAATGCTTTATTTACTGCTGTTTCGATAGCTGAGGCAATATCATCACGTTTAAAGCTATAACGGACTAACAAGGCTAATGACAAAATTTGTGCAGCTGGATTAGCAATATTTTTGCCAGCAATGTCAGGTGCGCTACCACCAGCAGGTTCATATAAGCCAAAGCCTTGTTCATTAAGACTAGCAGAAGGCAACATGCCCATTGAACCAGTTATCATGGCACATTCATCGGATAATATATCCCCAAATAGATTTGAGCATAAAATAACATCGAATTGAGACGGATCTTTAACAAGTTGCATTGTGGCATTATCGATATACATATGCTCAAGTTCAATATCAGGATAGTTTTTAGCTACTTCATTGACCACCTCGCGCCACAAAATTGAGGTTTGTAAAACGTTGGCTTTATCAATTGAAGTTACTTTTTTGCGACGTAACCGTGCAGCTTCAAACCCCATTTTTGCAATACGTTCTATCTCAAAACGATGATAAACTTCAGTATCAAATGCTTTTTCTTGAGCACCACTACCTTCACGTCCTTTAGGTAATCCAAAATAAATACCGCCAGTTAATTCGCGCATACATAAAATATCAAATCCACGCTCAGCAATATCGGTGCGTAATGGGCAAAGATCTTCTAAGCCTTGATATAAACGAGCAGGGCGCATATTAGCAAATAATTTGAAGTGTTTACGTAGTGGCAATAACGCACCACGTTCAGGTTGCTTTTCAGGTGGTAAATTAGACCATTTAGGACCACCCACTGAACCAAATAAAATAGCGTCAGCTTTTTCACAGCCTTCAAGTGTTTCATTAGGTAATGGGCAACCATGAATATCAATTGCTGCACCACCCACATCATATTCACTAGTAGTAATAGAAAGTTGATATTTTTGGCGGATAACATCTAATACTTTATAGGCTTGTCTCATTACTTCAGGGCCAATACCGTCGCCGGGAAGTACTGCAATATGGTAGTTTTGTGACATTTTTTATTCCTTTACAATCTAAATTAATTTTCATGTTTTGCTGTTAAACGGCAAAACAAATTATTTTTTAGTCATGATGTAATTTTTGTTTTTCTTGTGCAACTTGATTTGCTCTATACACATTATTCAATACATTAATTAAAGCTAAAGCCGATGAGTGAACAATATCAGTTGCAAGCCCCACACCATGGAACTTACGACCTTTATATTCGGCAACAATATCAACTTGTCCTAAAGCATTTTCACCTTGTCCTTTAGAAGCTAATTGATATTTTACAATCGAAATAGGTTCGCCAGTAATACGGTTGATAGCTTGATAAACAGCATCAACAGGACCGTTACCCGTTGCAGCATCAGAATACTTTTTATCACCAATTAACAAGCTAACCGAAGCGGTTGAAACAACCGTCGAACCTGATTGAACATTAAAATAATCCAAAACATAATGTTCTTTTTCATCTTTTAATTGATTGATAAATATTAATGCCTCTAAATCATAATCGAATACTTGGCCTTTTTTATCAGCTAATTCTAAAAATGCCTCATAGACTTGATCTAAGTTATAATCTTTATCGTGATAACCAAGTTCTTCTAAACGATGTTTAACGGCGGCTCGTCCTGAGCGAGAGGTTAAATTTAATTGGATTTGATTTAATCCGATTGATTCAGGGGTCATAATTTCATAAGTTTCACGATTTTTTAAAACCCCATCTTGATGAATTCCTGAGGAGTGGGCAAAAGCGTTACTACCAATAATTGCTTTATTACCTGGAATTGGCATGTTAGTAATTTGGCTAACAATTTGGCTGGTACGATAAATCTCTTGGTGATTGATATTTGTGTAAACATTTAAGATATTTTGACGAACTTTAATCGCCATAATAACTTCTTCAAGTGCGGTATTACCCGCACGTTCGCCTAAACCATTCATCGCACCTTCAATTTGCCGAGCACCTTCTTGAACCGCGCTAATCGAGTTAGCCACCGACATGCCCAAGTCATCATGACAATGAACAGAGATAATCGCTTGATCAATGTTCGGGACACGTTCAAATAGGGTACGAATAATGCCACCAAATTGATAAGGGACAGTATAACCGACAGTATCTGGAATATTGATCGTTCTTGCCCCTGCTTTAATTGCTGCTTCAACGATACGACATAAGTTATCAATTGGGGTACGGCCTGCATCTTCACAAGAAAACTCCACATCATTAGTATAATTACGTGCACGTTTAATACAGTGCACAGCTCTTTCAATGACATCATCAAATGTCATTTTTAATTTATCCTTAACATGTAAGGTTGATGTTGCCATAAAAGTATGAATTCGAAACTGATCTGCAACTTTTAATGCCTCGGCAGCAACATCAATATCTTTATCAACACAACGAGACAATGCACAAACACAGCTATCTTTAATGGTCTTAGCAATCGTTTGAACTGATTCAAAATCACCGGGAGATGAAACAGGAAAGCCAACTTCCATCACATCGACCCGCATTCGCTCCAAAGCAAGCGCTATTTGTAACTTTTCTTTAACGCTCAAACTTGCTTGTAATGCTTGTTCACCATCGCGTAACGTTGTATCAAAAATAATGACTTGATCGTTCATTGTTTTTCCTTTTATATATTTTAGCGCTATCTCGGTATTTCAAGTTAAAAAAACAAAAAACCCGCACTTTAGCGCGGGTTCTTGTTAATTTGTTGAGTTGTTTATTTAACTACTTCTTTTTACTCCACACACAAGCTATCCGCGCAAATTGATGCGAGGAGGAGGCTGAGGTCGAGTGATAAATAGTTAACAAACATAAAAATCTCTATTTGAATTGTAATTAATACTGTCTAAAACTGATGTTATTTTTACCAAATGATATTAGTGGTGTCAATGATTATTTGTAACCAATCTTAATATGTTCTATTTTTATTAAAATAAAGTACTCAATACTAATTAAGGATTGCTTTACTATTTGACAAATCTATTAAAATAATAAGTTGAGACATAATAAAACCGAATTATAATGGTGAAAAGAATAACTCGCGAGGGCATAATAATGAACATAGTTGATATTTCTCAAAAACGCTACACTACCAAACATTATGATCCAACAAAAAAAATTCCTGCCGATAAGATTGAACAATTATTAACGGTTTTAAGAAACAGTCCATCATCAGTTAACTCACAACCATGGCATTTTTATGTTATTGATAACGACGAGGCAAAGAATAAAATTTTACCAGCTATACTTGAATTTAATCAACCAAGGGTGACTGGCGCTTCGCATACGATTGTCTTTTGTATTAAAACACCATTAGACGACGCCCATTTAGTTAATCTACTCAATCAAGAAGATAAAGACGGTAGATATCCTTCAGCCGATCTTAAACAAGCACAAGATCAAGGTCGTCGGCACTTTGTAAAGCTCAATAGTGCAACCATTGAATCGCAACAATGTTGGGAAAGTAAACAAGCTTATCTTGCATTGGGGCAACTGCTTTTTGCAGCAGCAACAATTGGTATTGATTCAACGGCTATTGAAGGATATGATGCCCAAAAAATGGACGATATCTTAGATCTCAAAAGCAAAGGACTTAAAAGTATTGTTGTTGCTACATTAGGCTATCGAGCCGAAAATGACGGCAATGCGCATCGACCAAAATCACGCTTACCTAAAGAGCAACTTTTTACGTTTTTATAAAATAACGAGCAATATTCTCTGTATGAATTAAGATAAATATAGAGGATATTTTTTGAACTATGATAAGTTTAATTGTAGGAAAACATTAAGTTGTTTATACCTCATGTGTAGGACTTACTCGCATTATTTACAGTAAATCTGAGAAAATGTGGTAATGAATATACGTAAAACAAAATTAACGCCTTATCACAGACAAGAGATATGGCGTTTATATCATAAAGAAAAATAACCATCACTGATTTGGCTAAGCGCTTTATGGTCAATCGCCCGACCATTTATAGCGTGCTAAAAAAGCCTGATTGAAGCTGTTTGTGCCTTTAACCAGCAAGAACAAACGTTATAAAACGATTAGTTATGGTATTAAACGCCTAGTTAAAGTTGAAAAGTCCATTGAAGATAAATTAAGGCGACAAGCTAAATTCTAGAACAAAACCAACCCTGACGAAATGTTATATGTCGGCACCAAATATTTACCTTTACCTAAAAACAAAATAAAAACCTCAATTAAATCAATAGTTTACCTGAACGATTTAGAGTAAAAAAACTCAACACTATATATGCTTGTTTTTTTGCGGTGTCAAAATACGCTAATGACAGAACTAGGGTCGCCGCCAAACAGGACTATTTCATTTGTATGTTTTTTACAAAAATCCACCAAAAAACTAGCCAACTATTTTTTTAACGGCTATACTTTTACGGTTATAGGAAAACAAGCTTATTAAATAAGCGAATAATTATAAAAAATCCAAATAAAACAAAATATTACTTGACAGGTAGACAATAATGCATTATCATTTCTGGCACAAGGCACAAGGCACAAGCACTGGCAAACCTACGATTTAAATTTATTAAATAATCCTATTCGCCGAGTTTTTGCACGAAACTCATTTATATTTTCCAAATTATCTCTCAAATTATCCCGAAAACTCTTGTTAGTGTTGGGCGTGTTATTATTGCCATATTCATGGAGTTTAGAAGCATTAACTAGTAAAAATGGTCGCGTAAAAAATCATCGTAGTGATGCCATAATATTACCGTCGTTCGAAAACCCGTGTCTAAAATATGGTACAGACGGAGATGCAGGTTCAGTTGATTTATGGATATGGATATCGAATCCTGATTATTTTGAACCAAGTGCGCCATTGGTTTGTTATGCTCAACCTAATTTATCAAACGATTCCAGTAATAATACTGAATACAAAGATTTAGATGGTCCAGATTGGGTAAAAGGAAAAGGATTTGTACCACAAGATATAAACAATCCACAACGTAATTTCCCATCGACAGGAACAAATAATGTTTATTTTTATTTATTATTAGCAAATGTAACGCCCGAAGAGATTATCTCAGCTAATGGCGCTAGAGTATTCCCTGAGTCAGGGAGTGGAGTTAGTTTAGCTTTATCATCTGGACGAACACCAGGTTGGGGAAAAGGCTCACGAGATGTAGCTTTAAAGATAGTACTAAAAGGGCCAGTAAACCGTAGTGCTAATAAAAATTTTAGCCCCTCTACATTTAAGCTTTATTCAGATAGAGCCAAAAGTAAAGTTTTGTATAGTTTTAAAATTGAAAGATGGTATATAGCCCAAGGGGCTAATATTAATGCATCTGTGCAAGATGCAAAAAATTACTGTAACCGAATTGGATACCGAATGCCAAGTGTTGCAGATTATACTAATGCAAATAATGATAATATTTGGACTGGAGGTATTCCGGGAAGAAATATCAATGGTTATCGCCGTCAATTAAGTTATCGCGGCGGTAATGGCAAGTGGATTGGTGGGCTATTTAATGAATGGGGAACCTTATTTAACAATCCTAATCACTATTTAGGTCTTGATGACTGGGAAACTAGTCATCCTCAAGATTGGTATTGGGCAATTGATACATACAAAGGAGAACCAATTCGAATCGATTTGGGGGATGGAGATTTATATGATTCTAAATCAACTAATAATAAACTTAGAGCTGCTTGTGTCAAGCCGTAGTTAAATTTGTTTTATTTGTTCAGCAAATAGTTTGATTCTGTAACTTTTTGAAGTTACAGAGGTTATTACGAGTAAGTTAATTATAGAACTTACTCGCATTGTTTACCGTAATGGTATGTCCCCACTTTTTAGTACCAAAAAGATAAGGTTAACGATTTTGATACCTAATATTTAAAACCATAAAATCAGTCTGCTTTTTATTATTCAATATAATTTTCATATGGTTATATATTATTTTTAATAATCAGATTCATCTAATCAGATGTTTACAAAACTTAACAAAAAAGTTGTTTTTTTGCATAAAATTAACATTATATAATAAATATGATCAGGTTTGTGTTTTATCAGTAGTCATGATTTGGATGCAAATGATTTTTTATAGGAAAAAGTAATTAAAAATGGGAATTATGGATAATAAAATATACAAAAGCAATAAGTTAGCCTTTGAACAACCTCGAATGTTTATTTTAAAAATAGCTAAGGATTTTGGCCAAATTTTTCGAATTATATCGTCAAGTTTACATGTTAAACATTATGCTTATGGAACTATAATTGCTACGTTGGGTATAATGATATCGGGTAATGTTATTGCCTTATCCGCAACCACAACAAAGGTGATTGAAGGGAGTGCGCCTTATCTACAATTTAAAACGTCTCAGAATGATCAACTCGGTAATAAACTAAAAAATTTAGATGAGTTGCTAGGTTTTATGATGCCAAGTCAAGAAAGCACTGGCGAACTAATACAAATTGGAGTTAATGATTCAATCTCCAATGGAGGTAAACCGTTAACAGTCCCTTTTGGTACAAAGTTTTCAGATGTTATTGCTTTGGTTACTGCTGATGGAAAAGAACATACAATTTCTAACTTGCAAGTGGCGGATGATGATGGTGATGCTTCAATTACTGATAATTTTACCGTCGGTGGTACGTTAACTGCAACTTGGAAAGATGGTTCTCAAGTTGTGAGTGATTTACATCAGGAGTTGACACTATGTGGGGGGCCTTATACTTTAGAGTTGAGTGCACAAGATATCGCCGCAACGACTAAGTATGGCATTCCCAATAAAAATTATTATGGTAGTAAATCCAAAATAACTTACCAATTTATGCTTTCAGGTGGTCCAAAATTGTGCTACGCTCGGCCAGATGGTCTTGATGTTTATTCAGAGGCTAGTGATATAACTAAATATCCTAAAGGCTATAACTCGGCATTATGGAGTGGTGCTGGTTATAAGGAGGTTAATCGATTTCGTGTAGGATTTATAGCCGAGTCATTTCGACCTATCACTGGTTTCAAAGGGATTAAGTTTGACTTAATAGGTTCAGGGAATGAACAGTCAAAATACCGTTGTAGACTTGATGCTAGCAATATCAATAATTGGGTAACTTTATCAGGAAACGGAAATAAAGAATTGGGGAAAGGTTGTCAGGTTGTTTATAATAGTCGTCTTAAACCGAAGACTCCATTAACCATTAATATGGAGTACACAGAAGATAACGGTAACAGTTGGAAAAATATTGGTAAAGTGACTCTTCCGATACCTAAAAAATGGGCAATTCTTATTGATCATAATAAGGATGATACAAGTAAAGGTTTTGTTACATGGACAGGTGGTAGCTACCCGGCGTTTGATGAATGTCGTAAAATTATTGATGGTCATGCAATACCAGCAACAACACGAGAACAAGTTAATGATTTTTCTGACGAGGGAAAATCTTGGCGACAAAAATATATGTATAGAAGGAATGAATTAATTAATTCACTTGATGCTGATTTACCAGAAGGTACTGCTACACTTCCTACACCAAGGACATATAGACCTTCCCGTGATTTAGGTACATTTCTAGGAGAATGGGGAGGCGTCTACCGATATCATAACGGTGGGTCTTTTATTTGGACATCTGAAATGTATCGAGCCGATAAGCCTTTTGCTGTTGATGGATCGCCTCTAAAAAGTTGGATTATTGGTGATCAATATCTCCTCGATAATGCACAGTCCTCTCAAACATTTTGTCGAGGTGAAAATTTACCATAAAAACTTTATAAATCAAATCGATGTTTAAAATAGGATTATTGCTCTGTTTGTTTTATAGCCATTCATTAATTGATGATTATCTTATTGGTTTATGTGTGTCACTCCAAGATTTGAGGATGTTCAGACGTATTAATAATATTTCATTGTTCACAACCCACAGGGTAGTCTGTGTAGCACCTTAAAAGATAGTGAGTAATGAGTAGTATAGTGTTATAAAATAATTACTAAAACCGTAATGGGCAACTAATGTTGTTGTCTATTACGAGTATTTGAAAATGATTATGCTTTTTATAAAGCCTTTTTCTTATAGATATTAAATCTATTTCTTTATTTTTTCCACAACCAGATTAATTAGCGCAAGTCTTATAAAGCTTAACATAAAAGTTATTTTTTACTTCAACGTCGCATTTTATTTTGATCATATTAGTCTTGGATATTTATCAGTCGTTATGGGTTAAATAAATGCTATCAAATTTAAAAGTCATTTTTAAATTGATAGCTAACTAATGAATGGGAAAACGGTTTTTAATGATCAACTGGACTATGACATTATTGAGTTGAGGGATACAAAAATTTCTGGGTATCTCTATTACATGCTAAAGGTTATCTATAAGGGTGTTATGTCTATCTTTTGATTTCCAGAGATGGTGTCGGTATGTGACCCTCTTAAAAGCGTAGGCGTTAGATTAGAAATTATTCCTATTTTTTCACCGTTACCATTATGGTCATTGTGGCGAAGCATGAATATGCATATACAAGTCCTACATTAAGTTTTGTGTATAGCGAATATTGATTTACCTATATTCTCAAAAATAACCCTAGACCCGATGCTCAGAATCATTACAATATATGCCATCAATTATATAGCAACTGATATGGTTTGCTATTTTTAAACAAAATTAACGGATGATGTTTTATGGCGCAATATGTTTATACCATGAATCGCGTAGGGAAGATTGTTCCCCCTAAACGCTATATTTTAAAAGATATTTCTTTAAGTTTTTTTCCAGGTGCAAAAATTGGTGTACTCGGTTTAAATGGAGCGGGTAAATCCACTTTACTACGAATTATGGCGGGTGTTGATACCGAAATTGAAGGCGAAGCACGCCCACAACCTGATATTAAAATTGGTTATTTACCCCAAGAACCGAAATTAGATCCTAAACAAACTGTGCGTGAAGCCATTGAGCAAGCGGTTAGTGAGGCTAAACAAGCATTGGCTCGATTAGATGAAGTATATGCCGCTTATGCTGATCCTGATGCCGATTTTGACAAATTAGCCAAAGAACAAGCAGAGCTTGAAGCCATTATTCAATCGCAAGATGCTCACAATCTGGATAACCAGTTAGAGCGAGCCGCTGACGCACTACGTTTGCCAGATTGGGATGCGAAAATTGAAAATTTATCAGGTGGTGAACGCCGTCGAGTAGCAATTTGTCAATTATTACTTGAAAAGCCTGATATGTTATTAATGGATGAACCGACCAACCACTTGGATGCCGAATCGGTAGCATGGTTAGAACGATTCTTACATGACTACGAAGGTACGGTTGTTGCAGTAACTCACGATCGCTACTTTCTAGACAACGTTGCAGGTTGGATTTTAGAGCTTGACCGTGGTGAGGGTATTCCATGGGAAGGCAACTATTCATCTTGGCTTGAACAAAAAGATCAGCGTTTAGCACAAGAAGCCTCGACCGAATCGGCACGTCGTAAATCGATCGAAAAAGAACTCGAGTGGGTACGACAAAATCCAAAAGGTCGCCAAGCAAAAAGCAAAGCCCGTCTAGCTCGCTTTGAAGAACTCAACAGTAACGATTACCAAAAACGTAACGAAACTAACGAGCTCTTTATTCCAGCTGGACAACGTTTAGGCGATAAAGTGATTGAAGTAAGCAACCTAACTAAATCGTATGGCGATCGTGTGCTGATTGATAACTTATCTTTTAGTATTCCTAAAGGGGCAATTGTTGGCATTATTGGTCCAAATGGAGCAGGGAAATCAACACTATTTAGAATGCTATCAGGCAAAGAACAACCTGATACAGGTACGATTACTTTAGGTGAAACAGTGCAACTTGCATCAGTTGATCAGTTCCGTGACAGTATGGACGACAAAAAAACAGTTTGGGACGAAATTTCAAACGGTCAAGATATTATGCGTATTGGCAATTTTGAAATACCAAGTCGTGCTTATGTTGGTCGTTTTAACTTTAAAGGTGTTGATCAGCAAAAGCGTGTAGGTGAACTTTCAGGTGGTGAACGTGGGCGTGTACATTTAGCTAAATTATTGCAAGTGGGTGGTAATGTATTACTACTCGATGAACCAACCAATGATTTAGATGTTGAAACGCTACGTGCGCTTGAAAACGCATTATTAGAGTTTCCGGGTTGTGCTTTAGTGATTTCCCATGACCGTTGGTTTTTAGATCGTATTGCGACCCATATTTTGGATTATCAAGACGAAGGACATGTTGAATTCTTTGAAGGTAACTTTACCGAATACGAAGAATGGAAAAAACGCACATTGGGTGCTGAAGCATTAGAGCCTAAACGTGCTAAATATAAACGAATCTCCAAATAGAATTAATTTTTATTTTATTCCGCCGATTTATATTGGCGGAATAGTTTTATCTTCTTGATAGCGATTTTAAATATTTTTCAAAATGTAATTATCTAAACTAACCTTTTAGATGAACTAATAATTCTCGAAAAAGTATCCATTAGCAAACGCGGTATAGCGTTTATACCACGTGATTTTGCATCATCACAAATGGCAATCGCAAGATCAGGTTTTGAACTTTTATGAATTGCTTTTTGAATAATTTGATGTACAGGCAGATCAATATGCTGTGTTGTATTATAAGCGGCAAGTTTATAGACATGACTAAAACCATGTTTAAATAAAAAGTTTTCAATGTCTCGCGCAGGCAAAACCGTTAAGTAATCATCAGGATTTTTATCTTCACCACATAACGATTTTACCGTATCGGCATATTTTTTACCCGCCATATCCCCATCAGTAATTACATACCAATGAATTCCCATTTTATTGGCATATTTTATAAGCGGTTTTAAACCACACTGAGCAAACTCAATAAGCTGAACTCCCTCTGAACTCAGATGATAACCACTTTGTTCAGCTAGTTCACGTAACAACCACACTTCGGTTTCGCCCTCGACTAACAACCAACATCGTGCAAATAAGGCATTTGATCGGCGATAAAGAATATGAAACGCAATACGGCGACTATCACTAACGCTTAATGAATGAGGTTCAATGTATTTGGCAATAATTTTATCTGGCAGACGAATTAAACGATAAAGGTTTTCTAATGAAAATAACGATACCAGATCACTTGAGTTAGACGTGATAATTTTTTGTGTAGGGAAGTTTTTTAGTAAGCGAAATGCAACTGATAAAATGATTGGATGTAACAAACTTTCAGGCTCTTCTAAAATTAAAATAGGCATTGAACTTTGTGAAAGTGAATAATTCCCTTTAGCATCAATAATAGAGCCGAAAATTCCTAAAAATACCGTTCGTAAATAATCATTATCAAGATTATCCAATACATCATTAATTTGTTCCAAAACATTCCAATCTTCTGATCTTGGTGTACTTTTGGCATTTTTTTGTTTGTAATGATTGCGGTGTGCTTGATCGACAAAATAATACTCTAATAATGAGCGTGCGGCTTGTAGGCCTCGAGCTAATTCATCTTGGGTTAATTCGGCTGAATGGGCTTTTAGTTGGTTTGAAAGTTGGCTAATGTAGTGTTCGGATAATGGTTCGTTAGTAACAGTTAATTGCTCAGGATTAATTGCATTTTTAAGTGTCATTACTGGATTTAGTTTGATTAATGTTGCAATTAATAATTTTTCGTTTTCTATATTAAAGGGATTGCCTTGTGCATTGAGCAATTTATGTTGTGTTATAATTTGGTTATTTTGTTTATTGGCAGAAATTTGATAAGTGATACGATGCAGATTATCTTGGTGTGATTGATACGAAACTGAGCGTAATGGTTGATAATCTTGATTATTTAATTCATGTAAGTGTGATTGGCAATAAGTGATTTTAATAATAATATTATCGCCATAATATTGGTATTGATCATGATAAAAATCGGAATCGACAAATTGGTAAAATGTGTTATCTAGTGATAACAATTGCAAAGCGCTGATTAAACTTGACCGCCCCCAACGATTTTCACCCATTAGTACGCTAGAACTTGCATTTAATTTTAAAGATAGTTGACTAATACCTTTAAATCCGGAAATATCAATTTGTTCAATAAACATAGCGTATCCTTATTGTTAAAGATGATACTTTTCTGTCCTTTTACGAATTCGTTCAACTTTTTGATGCGTGCTAGCTATTAGCTTAGATTCATTGCGCAAAATCGTTTTTAAAGGTTGATTAAAATACACTTTCAAAAAACGCCAAATATCGCGATCGGTTAGCCCAATATTCATGGCTGAAAAATAAAGCCCAATTAAATCTTTATCACGCCAACGCACAGGAACTGTTTTACGGATCTGAGCACGGTGTAAATCAATCACCGATAATTTTATTTGCTGATGATTTTCAAAAAGCGGAATATCAAGCAAAAAGTGACACAAATAACAATCACGATGATTAACCCCAGCAGCATGCATTCGAGCTACCATTTTTGCCAAATAAATAACTAAAGAACGCTTTATATGATAGCTAGGTGGGTTAGTTAACCATGGCTTGGTAAAATCTTCTAAACTCACAGTCGGGTTAAGATCTCTTGTCACAATAAATGAATGACGAGTCAGCGGATTTAGCCCCTTACGACCAAATGCTCGCCCATCCATCGTATTAACGCCAACTTGCTCCAAACGCTCAATCGCATCCCACTCTTGCTTAGCATCTAAAACAGGTAAACGTAACGAAATAAGATTCTTCACAATCTCTTTAATGGTTGTACCACTATGAATTTTAATAAAATACGATTCATCACCAAGCTCAAAATTCAACGTCTTACGTTGCTTAACCGCTCGATAGACTTTGCCTGATATTAACTCAACTTCCGCAAACGGATCTTTATTTTTCCACAAAGCATCAAAAGGGCATTTTAACTTCAACTCATTCATAATGATCACAACCTAAAATAATATCTGCGGCACGCTGGGCTAAATGATATAAATCAGCCGTTTTACCATAATGTATTGCATTGTTGTGCCATGTTAATAACTGATCGTGGTTTGTTATGGCATTTTGCAACGCTTGATTGAGATCTGCTTGTACAAAAGGTTCGGCAAGGATCACCCCAGCATTGGCATCATCAATATGATAAGCATAGCCCGAAATGCTTGACACAATCACCGGCACTCCAGCTGCTAACCCTTCAATAAGCACCATACCAGCTGCTTCTTGTCTTGCTGGGTGCAATAGCAAATCTGCCGCAAATAAAAAGTCAGGGATATCATTACGGCCTGCAAAAAAACGTACTTGATACTCAATGCCGAGTTGCTTAGCCAGTTTTTGATAAGCTTCGGGATTATCCTGCCCCACTACTAAAAAAGTCACTTTTTGTTTTAAATCGCAAGGTAGTGCGGCAATGGCGGTTAAAGAACGATCTACTCCTTTACGCTTAAAATCTGATCCAATTTGCACAATCACAAAATTATGTTCATCAATTTGATTGGCTTGCCTAAATTGCTTACCTTTAGCTAGCGACTCATAATTGTATTGGCGATCTTGCGCAATACCGGGTGGCAATAGGTAAAAGCGTGATGGATCAGTATGATAATGGCGCTCAAAATCACTAATTTGCTGTTTTGTTAGTACCATAACTTTAGTGTGGCTTTGTTGATTAAATACTGCATCTTCAAAAGCTAAATAGTGCTTACAGCGTTTTGACAATTTATACAAAAAGCCCTTGTGTGAAACCTTTTCGGCATAACAAGTATCACCTGCAAAATAAACATCCAAATCAGGCATTTTATTAAAGCCAACTACACAATTAACAGGATTTGCTTGTAAATGAGCCTTCACCCAATAGTAATAAGATTGATTACGGCTATGGTTGGATAAGCCCTTTTTAGGTACCAAAATAATGTCAAACCCACAAGGTACATCGCCTTGCCAATCCATGACATAAACACGAACATTATGTCCTCGATTTTGACAAGCTTTAGCTATTTGCAAAAAATCACGTTGCAAACCACCAAAAGGAAAATATTTATAAATACAAAAAGCCAGTTGCATGCAGATTGCCTCAAGTTTTAAAGGAGTATTATATACTTAGTATTTATTTGGGTGCAAAGTTTGATTTTTATAGACCCAAATTTGCTGTAAAATTTGGGTCACAGTGACAGTTGAATAAGCATACTGTCATTTGTAAAAATAATTCAAGAGTCTATACCATTATAGTTTGGTTTTATTCTTAGTGTGGGTGCGTTACGCTATTGATAATCTCTCAAACTATAATAATTTTAGATGAAATTGTTAGCACCATTGAAAACGTAAAAAGAATGACCAAAAACAATAGAGAATAGCAAGGGACAAATAGATATATCTTATTTTTCTATTTTTTATAAAAAATAAACTCAAAATTAAGGGAATGGTAAGGATAAGAAAAACGTCTTCACTATTTCTTCCACCTAATGGTAACGTGCAAAGGTTGTCTGGATCACCTGTAAAAATCATCCATTCATATTTATTGGTTGAAAATAGATTAATAATTATTAATAAAAAGGCGAAGTGGATAAATGAAAGGATGTCCTTTTTCATAATCATTAAATCCACTTATGATTTAAAAAAGTAACTATCACCAATAGCACTACCTTGAGCGCCAAACTGGCGTAAATTGTGATCAATAGCATTCATCGATTGCCAGTGGTTTTCACACCAATTAGGAGCGAGTAAAGTTGGTTTTCTGGCATTGGCTGATATGCGATGATACAAAATATTTGCGGGAGTTTGCCGAATGATATCGCCAGCAATATCAACATATTCATCTAATGACAATACGGCAAGCCGCCCAGCCCGCCACGCTTTTGCCATAATACTACCTTCAACAATATGTAAAGGATGCAGCTTTAAACCGTCCACGCCACTATCAAGTACACGCTCAAGGGTTATAAAATTATCTTGTTTGGTTTCTTTCGGTAAACCAATAATTAAGTGAGTACAGACCTTAATGCCAAGCTTGCGTGCCTTTTGTACGGTTTGATAATAATCATCAAAAGTATGCCCTCGATTAATATCGTGTAAGGTTTTGTTATGAGCAGTTTGTAAACCAAGTTCTAACCAAACTTCATAGCCATTGGATTGATAATGCGCAAGCAAATCAAGCGCTTCATCAGGAACACAATCAGGGCGAGTACCAACACAAAGCCCAACAATATCTGTACTATTCAGGGCTTCTTCATACATATTTTTTAGAATTTCAACCTCGGCGTAGGTGCTGGTATAAGCCTGAAAATAAGCAAGGTATCGTTTAGATTTTTTCATTTGTTGGGCTTGCGAAGTTAATTGCTCCGAAATTGATTTAACCTGAATAGATTCATCAATGATTGAGGCAACATTACAAAAAGTACAACCACCTTGACCAATAGTGCCATCTCGATTGGGACAGCTAAAGCCACCATGTAAAGTAAGTTTATAGATCTTTTCGCCATAGCGACGTTGTAAATCGGAACCAAATGTATTAACGACTAAATGAAGTTGCATTATAAACCAAATAAGATTTTTAATTATTTTAGCAATATGTCTTGTATTCCATATCTTATCCATAATACTACTTTTCAACAATATATAAATATTTTTTATAACCCAAAAAAAGATTGAAATTGAGCGCTGATTAAGTAAGGGTAACTAGTGTTGTTTTTTACACTGTGATGTGCGGTAAGTTTAAGGCTTGTTGTAATTAATAACTAGGAGTTAACATGTAACTCACCAATAAATATGCTGAAGGTTATTCTGGTAAACGTTATTACAGTGGTTGTGAATATGTTGATGTTGTTGAAAAATTGACAATTGATCGTGCTAAATGTTTCTTTAAATTTATTTACATTTCTTTACAAAAAAGTCCGCCAAAAAACTAGCCAACTATTTTATAAATGGTTATACTTTCATCGCTTTAGAAAGGTAAGCTTATTAAATAAGCGAATAGTTATAAAAAATCTAAATAAAACAAAATATTACTTGACAGGTGGAACAAAATGCAGTACCATTTTAGGCACAAGGCACAAGGCACAAGCACTGGCAAACCTATGTCTTAAGTTTATCAAATAATCCTATTCGACGAGTTTTTACCCGAAACTTATTTATATCATCGAAATTATCCACAAAATTATTTTCAAAAATTCCATTGGCATTAGTGCCGTTGTTGTTATTGCCGTACTCTTTAGAATCGCAGGCATTATCGGCCACGACTTCTGAGCGCATTCACGGTACTGCGCCTTATTTAACCTTTGATGGTGGTGTTACTAAAGTGACTAAAACAGAGGACTTATTAGGTATTAAGTTATCAGATGGTCGAACATTTACATCGCAAAATAATTCTTCATCACCGACAGCGCCAATCAAGTTACCGAATATAGGGGATACTTTGGCTGATATTGAAATGATAGTCCCGCCATCAAGCGACTCAATAAATATAAATGATTTAGTGACCCAAGGTAAATGGGGAGATGATGATGGTGATGGACAGGGTGTAAACGGTGTTGTAGCATCGGGAAGTATATCGGTATCATTTACGGATAAAGATGGTAGTGCCGTTAGTCGTGGTGATGCATTAGATATATGTAAAGCACCTTATAAGGTAACTTTAAGTAGTACTGAAGGGAATTTAGCTACGCAGTATGGTGAGCCAAGAAGTAGTACTTTTAGTGGAGGAACAGCGGAGTATTATATCACTTTACCGTCACCGCCCGTTATTTGTGCGGTCAGGCCGAATTTGTTGTTGGGTGGAACAACTGGCTTGGGTTGGGACGACCAAATCTACGCAGGTCCTGCTAACATATGGGATCCAGCTAAGGGTTTTTTAGTTCAGTCAACAAGTCCATCATCTTACGACAGAAATTTTCCTACTACAGGTTCAGATGGCTTGTATTTTGATTTGGATATAGGTGGGCTTGATGCAAGCCTGTTGGGTTGGACAGTTACCACACGTGGTGATATAACGGCAACGGTGAATTGGAGGTTGCCAGTCTCAGACCAAAATAATTCTGACATTGATAGATGGATTAGGGATAAATCAAAATATGTAACAAGGGTAACGTTGCATGGTCCTAAAGCTGATAGTGCTCAAATAAGTTCAAGTCTTCCAAGTTCACTAGCACGTCCATCTTTTCCACAGACCTTTGAGTTAGTCGGTAGGGATAGAAGTGGTAATGAAGTGAAGTATGGATTTGTCTTAAAGCAGTGGTTCGTTAATCGTGGTGCTCAAAAAACTAACGTTTCTAATCAAACAGCATGGTGTAATAGTTTGGGTTATCGAATGCCTAGGGTAAGTGATTTAACCAATGCGGTCAGAAGAGCTAGTCCTCCTATTTCAGGCGCAGCACCTAGTTCATCAGGTAATTATTACCAGCGTCACATAGGTGCTGGATTTTTCACGGAGTGGGGCAGCATGTACAACTACGCTGATGCGGGCTTCGTCGACGACCTCTACTGGACAAGCGACGCGGCAGGTAGCAATCAGTTTGCTATCACCTCGGGCGACGGCGGCGTCCTCGACGGCAGCGCCAGCTACAGCAATTACGCTGTTTGCACCGCACTTTAGCTTTTAGCGTTTAATTTTTAATCCTTAGGCGCGGGGGGGACGGTGCTTGAGAGGACAATATAGACAAGAATAAAGCCCCCGCGTAAGTTGGGGCGTTTCCCTTAGGGTTGCGCCGTTGTGGCACAGCCACAATAGCGCCGCCCCCCGCCGCCGACGCAGAAAGCGTGGCAGGTAGTCCAGTATTACGCTGTGGCGGTTTAAAGCTGTGGTCTATTTTAGTTCGGCAAGGTTTCGGACGTATTGACCTTTGGGGAATAAAATAGCTATCTTGAATACTTCCTAGCAAGGGGAATTAGAGCGAACTCCTTTTGCAATCCCACGCTTTAGCGTATAATGTGTTTACGGCGCCCCTTCGCCGTCGATCGGTCTTAACGCACCGTTTGTGGGATTACTTGTATCATCCTGACACTCGCCTTTTCGAGACCATCTTCGCTTTGGCTTTGCTAAGATGGTCAAATTTGTTTCAGACAAATTTGTCAGACGTAGTGCAAACTCGCCAAACATCCCTGTTTGGCGTGCTAACCTCACTCTGTTGTCGGCACATTCAGACGCCGAAACAAAACAGACAACATAACCTTGAGTGGTTTTTATAAGTTACTTTTTATAAAAAAAACAATACAGTGGAATGGCAACACAGTTACCCTCCAAAAGCTGGTTATGTAAACCTATTGATTTTATTGTTTTTTTAAATATGCTAAACCTGGATTCAAACATGAAGTGCAATTTTAAACACGGTGGAGTGAAGAAAGTAGAAAGGTGATTTATACTAGCACCTTCGCACCACCACAGTTTGGAGATTGCTATGTATTATAATCACCTTTCTAGGAAGGAAAGATACCAGATTTTCGTATTATTACAAGCCGGAAAGAATAAAAAAGAGATAGCCCAGCTACTCAATAGACATCCTTCGACAATAAGTCGAGAGATAAAAAGAAACTCAAAACCTAATCAAGCCTATCAAGCACATGATGCGGTAACCCTAGCTAGGAAAAGGCGAAAAAACAGCGGTAATGGTAAGCCAATAGCGTCTTCAGTATGGCGCCAAGTTGAAAAATACCTCATGCTTTATTACAGCCCAGAGCAGATTGCTGCACGTTTAAAGAAAGTCAGCGTCCAATCAATCTATAACTATCTTTATCAAAATAAAGCGCGCTATGAACAATTCAAACCTTATCTAAGGCGAAAAGGCAAAGCCTATAGGCATTGTAAGGCACCGAGTATTAAAGAAGGAGACCGCCGATATAAACGGTCAATTAAACAACGTCCAAGTTATGTAGAAAGCCGGAAAACGCGAGGACATTGGGAGGGAGATACGATTATTAGCCGTAAAGACAAGCAAGCATTGGTGACATTAGTTGAACGCAAAACAGGGCTAGTATTAATTGGACGCCTCAATCAACGTACCGCCTCCGAAACGAGAGATATGATAATAAAATTGCTAACGCCGTTTAAAAAAATGGTTAAAAGCATCACCTTTGATAATGGAACCGAATTTAATTATCATCATGCTATTGAGCATTATTTAAACACCACCGTGTAGTTTGCGGAGCCTTATAAAAGCTGGCAAAGAGGCACAAATGAAAACACCAATGGCTTAATACGTCAGTTTATACCAAAGTCAGCGGCCATTTCATTAGTTGACGACAAACAGATAAAGAAAATACAATATCTATTGAACACACGCCCAAGAAAACGGCATAAGTTTAAAAGCCCTGCCGATTTTTATTCTAAGGAGTTAAGAAGAATTGCACTTCATGGTGTAATCTAGGAAATAAAATCAGTATTCTTATGACTAGATTTGAATTGTTCAAATGATGCTATTAAGCAATGTTATTTATGTGAGTTATTTCTTTTAAAAGTTGCAGTACTATTTTTATTGCAATGTATTAATATTACTTATAACTCATAAAAAAGATTGAAATCGTTTGGTTGTTAAGTAACCATATAAGTGTAATACCCATTTTTGCAAACGATAAAGCAAAATCTGACAAACTAAATAATTGATGATAAGGATCCAACATGTTTAGTAAAGATATGACTATTGCCGATTATGATGCGGAATTGTGGAATGCTATTAAAGGTGAAGAACAGCGCCAAGAAGATCACCTTGAACTGATCGCATCAGAAAACTACACCAGCCCACGAGTAATGCAAGCGCAAGGTTCGCAATTAACCAATAAATATGCCGAAGGTTATCCCGGAAAACGTTATTATGGTGGTTGTGAGTATGTTGATGTTGTTGAAAAATTAGCAATTGATCGTGCTAAGGCTTTATTTGGTGCTGATTATGCTAATGTGCAACCGCATTCAGGTTCACAAGCTAATTTTGCCGTTTATATGGCGCTTTTAAATACAGGCGATACGGTTTTAGGTATGAATTTGTCTGAAGGTGGGCATTTGACGCACGGTTCGCCCGTTAGCTTTTCGGGTAAACTTTATCATGTTGTGGATTATGGTGTTGATGATTCAGGGCGTATTGATTATGACAAGTTAGCTAAAACAGCCCAAGAATCTAAACCTAAAATGATTATTGGTGGTTTTTCGGCTTATTCTGGGGTGGTGGATTGGCAACGTATGCGTGAAATCGCCGATAGTGTGGGCGCTTATTTGTTTGTGGATATGGCGCATGTGGCAGGGCTAGTTGCGGCAGGTGTTTATCCAAATCCTGTTCCTTATGCACACGTTGTTACTACTACAACTCATAAAACTTTAGGTGGTCCTCGTGGCGGTTTGATTTTGGCTAAAGGTGGTAGTGAAGAATTATATAAAAAGTTAAATTCGGCTGTCTTTCCAGGAGCGCAAGGTGGTCCTTTAATGCATGTAATTGCCGCTAAAGCAGTTGCGTTAAAAGAGGCGATGGAGCCTGAGTATAAAATCTATCAACAACAAGTGGTTAAAAACGCTAAAGCTATGGTCGAGGTGATTTTGCAACGTGGCTATAAAGTAGTTTCAGGCGAAACACAAAACCATCTGTTTTTAATTGATTTAGTCGATAAAAATATCACAGGTAAAGAAGCTGATGCGGCTTTAGGTAGTGCTAATATTACCGTTAATAAAAATAGTGTACCAAAAGATCCACAAAGCCCATTTGTAACATCTGGTGTGCGCATTGGTACGCCGGCTATTACTCGCCGAGGCTTTAAAGAAGCCGAATCGCGAGATTTAGCTAATTGGATTTGTGATGTTTTAGATAATATCGATGACGAGCAAAACATCCAAGCCGTGAAAGAAAAGGTGCTTGCAATTTGCCGTCGTTTTCCAGTTTATCAGCATTAATGGTTGTTTCATTTCGCCGATGGTTGTCGGCGAAATGGTTTTTTACTTTTATTTACCAATATTGGCATTTGTGTCAGTTTTGCTTTGGGTTTGTTCTTGATTGTGTTGTTCGATATAGCGGTCAAGGTAACCTTCATGCCATAACCAGCCACCTGTAACTCCAACACCAAGTAAAATTGCTAACCAAAAAATAATAACTAATTTGTTGTGACGTTGTTTCATTGGATCGCGCAAATTGCGTTTTGCATTGGTAGGGAGCTGGGCTTTGCTAGTGAGCAAGCTTCCTAGCATTAAATTGATTTTGACTTGCCCATTAATTGCCCAACCCGATGCTTCTAGTAATGGTCCAAGTGTTCTTCGACGTAATTTTAACCATGCTAAAATAACAGAAGGACCTGAAATAATTAGAAATAATCCAATAAAAACTAAAGGTACTTGCCACCAAGCAAGCGCAAAAATAGCTTGGAATATTGTGGCTAATGCTGTGCCGATTGCGCCAATGGCTAAACCAATTGCAGCAAAAATCCCTACACTTTTACCTATATCAAATTTATTAGCTGGATTTTGTAGTGCTTGTTCGCTTGATTTTTCGATATCAGCGTCTTTGCTGTTTGCCCACTTGTTAATTTGTTCGGTAATCACACGCCCCATACGTTGATAAGGAGCCCAAATTGCTTGTTGGATGCTGATTGGCTTAGTGATTATTTTAACAACATTGGCATCCCAATCGTTACCTTTATTGTCAATAAACACACCATTGCGGCCTTCAATTAATAAATCACCTTGTCCTGCTGTCATTGCTGCTGCAATTAGCTGTTTTTCTCCATGTCTAGTGCATTCACAATAAAGTAAACAGAGTTCAGAATAATTTGCCATGGTTGCGTGTTTGGCAATATTATCGACCGCAACGCAAAGTGTTGCACAGCGACCATCAATGTAGAGTTTACCAAGTTGAAATGCTGCTCGTGTTTCAGGCTGGAAGAAGTCTGCAAAAGAGGCAAAGTTAACTAGCAAACGGTAAAGATGTTTATGAAATAGGACTAATTTTTCTAGCACTAGAATATCTGAGGCAGATATTGGTGTTTGATTATCTTGTTCAACCATTTTCTCAAATTCGGTCAGTAAATCATTGTTAGCTAGGTTGGTAATGATGCTAATAGGAATATCATCTATATTGGCCGAAGGCTCAATTTCAACGGTTAATTGTGCCATTTCGGGCTTAGTGCTAATAAGTGTGGTATATGCTTGCAAGCTTTGTTGTATATTTTGCCATTCTTGTTGTGTTAGTTGGTCTGGGTTGGATAATGATGATTCTATTAATGCCTTAAATCGGCTGATTTTAGCTTTCCAAAGTGGATTTAGCCCATTGACTAGATCTAGAGTATCAGTTGTGTCGATTTTGGATAGCGGTAATTCGGCTAATTCTTCTTCAGATAGTAATCCGTTTTGTGTTGGTACAATGTATTTTTCGTCGACATTAAGTGCCGTTTGCGCTTGAGGAGCGTATTGTGCTAATTCAGCACGTAAAAAATAATCATCAATTTTGGGTTTTAATAGCTGAATTAGTTTCCAAATTTCTGCGGTATTTTCACCAAATGGGGTTTGCGTATTACTTATTTTTGTTTGCCATTGTAACCACGTTTGTAGATTTTCAACAAAGGTGGTTGCTATGTTTAAATCAATGCCATCTTGCCCACTCATATCTTTTTGTGCACCAGTAGTTTTGATTGCTGTTGTAATAAACATTTGCATGTCTGGTGACAATTCGCTTGATGGAGGAAAGATTAAATCACCATTATAAAGTTTGTCAGCATTGATTTTTATTGATTGTTGTATATCATCTTGTGTTAAATAATCCACATTTTTTTTATTTAAGCTAGCTAAAATGCTTTGTGCGGTGACTGATAATTTTTTTCCTTGCGGGGTCGATGCGTTAATTTGTGATAATGGTAATGTTTCACTTGTACTTAAGATACTATCAAATGAATTGATTTTATCGCAAGTCCAGCTAATGGCATCTAAAATATCAGGTATGCGAATACGTCCGTCATTATCTGAATCGAGTAGAGATAAGGTTCGTTCATCAAAATCCAACCCTGTTGTTGGGCAACTTAAAGCCACCCATAATTTAGGATCTAAATCAGGTAAATTGATAATATCACTGGCACTTTTAAATACGACTTGATCAAGCCCACCAACACGTTGAAATGTCCACATATGGCTCATAATAATCTCCACACAAAAATTTGATAATATCTTTGTTAAAAGAAAACAGTGGGTTGTCTACATTTCATGACTAAAATAACCCTCTAAAAACTCATAAGGCTTCTTACTGGATATCGCTTGATGAGATTTAATTGTATTATAATAGCTAATAAATCGCTTAAACTTTTGTTTTCTATTTTTTGAATCTTCGGATATTTGCTGATTATGCCATATCTCCATTAAAGTTCGTACCACTCTTTCTGCTTTTCCATTTATTTATTGGTAGTTAGGTTTAGTGGCTTTTTGGTTTATGTGATTATTATACATTTTAACAAATCGGTGAATGCTACGTTTTCTTTATGATATAGTGCTGTTGAACCTAGTGAAAAATAAAGCCTAATGGAAAAGGAGGTTGTTAAATGAATAAAATAGGAAAAGATGAATTAGTAGTTACCTCACTTTTATCTATACTTTTGGATGATACACTTGAATATTATAAAATTCATTTAAGTGATTCAAGTCAACCTACGAACGATGATGATCCTTTTGCAAGAGCAAGAAGTATTATCACAAAGCTATCAGATAAAGACCAAGAAAAGATTTTTAATTTTCTGCGTATAGTAATAGTAGATACGATGTCAACGATTTTTGGCACCATAGATGGTTCATGTTTTCCTCTAAATATTAGTGGTGATTTCATTCTTGAGTATGATGGAGATGAAATACAAGGTTCATTGCAAGATGAGTTAATTGCAAAAGCAGAAGAGATTGGTGTCTATGATTAATAGCTAAAAGTAAAGAATTTATTTTACATTATATTATTTATATACCAATTGCTTTTAAAATATATTTAGGTACCTAATAAACTCGCCAAAAAAAGCTCATACAAAATTATTGAAATGGTTTAATAATAAACAATCGTGTAAAATTACAAGGGGTAAATGTGGTTAAGACAATATACGTTGATGTAGATTTTAACGGGATAATTATTTTCGATTATCCAGGGATACTGACCCCCTTTGGTGGGAAAATAAATAATGGGGAAAATATTCTTGAAGAATTTACTACAACAGACAAAGGAGATGTTGTTCTTGATGAAGGAATAGCCTTACCTATCATGGGCATTGATGATGGTGGCTATATTGTTCGTTTGTTTTTAAATGAAACTCCTTGTAATGAGAATAGATCCATTATATTCAGTGATAAATATTTTTATCTTAATGTTACTGGAGATTTATATATTGCTGATATGTCAGTTTTTTGGGAGTGGGAAGAATATACTGGTTGGAATAATACCGATATTCCTAAAGGAATATATAAAGTCTGTCTGGAGGGAGTAATTTTAAAAAAAAATGAGGATATTTTTTATTGCTATGATTTGATCTTAGAAAAAGTAAGTAAAATTGGTAGAAGAGAAATTGAACCACGCTCAGATTGTAGGCTTTATTAAAAATAATCTGAGTATAATGTCTTAATTGATGTTATAAAGAAAAATAACATGTTGATTTTCTAAATCTTATAAAAAAGCAAACAGACCACCAGTGCTATCCTTGTACCACCTTTATAACGCCTTAGCCCTACGTATCGAAAAACATCAGATTGTTGATTGTAAGGGGAAATTTTAAGGCTAGATCAGCTTTATTCTTTAAGCGAAAAGTCCCCGAGTTTGCTACTGGTGCTTACATAATGCGGAAAAAAATGTTATTTAACCATTACAAAACGATTTTATAGTTTCAGTAAAAATTGTCTGATGCATATCATAGAGCATATTCAGGCCTAGATGATATAAAAGTTAATTCCAAATTTATAATTTGAGTATTTTTGCAACATACTCTAAAGTTGCTAATTTCATGAAAAGTTGGTTTAAAGAACTAGGATTAATGAAATGAATGACAAAAATCTTATCGAAATTGATGACTATTTATCTACTTCAACAAATTTCAATTTTTTAAAATTATTAGACGCTGATAATGCATTGGATCTAAGAGATGAATCCGAATTTGATCATCAGTGGATGAATGTTTTTAATTCTTTGAAAATATGTGATTTTAAAGCGAATGAAGTGAAATTTATTAATATGTTACGAGAAAAGGCTTTTAAACAATCTTTTAAAATAATTAATAATTTTGAAATATCTTCCCGAATTTCTGATGATATTGAGATAATAGCTAAGAGTTTTATTGCTAAGAAATATAAAAATTGGGCTATCACGCACTTGTGGTCAACCTATAAAAATAAAAAATTTCCAATATAATTATTATAACTTAATAAAAAAATTAATTATTTCTAATAAATTGCTTAGTCTATTTTATTTAATGTATTAAATCGTAACAGTTAGACGGCGTAGACAAGGGTAATGCAGTTATCAATTATGGGGAAAATGGATTCAGAAAATTGAACACCAATTAATAGAGCAAAATTTCAGGTATCAGGGACAATATTTAGAGGGATAAACCAGCCTGCATTACAATACTTTTAAGTATTATGAGCTGAGCGTAGGTAATTTTATTTAGCTAGATTTGATTGGTTGTTGAGTGGGATTAATTTGTATCAGTATGATATTAGTAGGTTGGCTTTAGTTGTAAGTTATATAAAATTCTTCAGATATTAATCTAGGTACTTCAAAAACAGTGAATTCATCTATTTAACCAAAAATAAATGACTAGATAGGCAGTATCATAAATTTAGAAAAGGATATTGGAAATTGAAAGTATTCGATTTTAGGTAGGGTAATTATATGAGTAGTATTAAAAATCTTGTTATGCGTTTAAATCATGAGGCTCAAGATGAAGTGTATTGGCTTGGAGCTTGTGATGAATCACAAATTAATATACTTGAAAATAATTTAAAATTGTCGTTACCAAATGAGTTAAAAGAATTTATTTTATTAGTTGGTGGTGGAGGGCTTGTTGGAGAAGAATTGTCAGGTATAGTTGATAATGATGCTTTGGTTGAGTCAGGAGGCGCTATTTATTATGATACTTGCCTATGTAGAAATGAATACGCGTTACCATTAGATATGGCTGTTATTTACTTTAGAGATGATGATGTATGTTGGTGTGTTGATTGTGGAAGAAATACTTATGGAACAATAGTTAATTATGATCTTTTTTCAAGAAAAATATCAAATGTTCTCGCACCGTCATTCAACAGTTTTTTTGAGGAATATGTAAATCTACGCACATAACTTATAGAAAAAATTTTATAAAAATTAATTATTTAGTTTTTACATGTTTTATTATGAAAGTGATTTATTTTTGGACTTTGATTGAGATAATATGGAGTCCTTTTTATTTGCTTGGACGAATGTTGTTTAAAATATTAATTAAATTAGATATCCCAAAATTATTGTTTTTTTTTATTGATAACGGTGAGTATTGCAAATAAAACGTAGCTATTCAGTGAATTATTTATACCAATTTGATTGGTAAACATCATCTTCAGGAGACTATTATATATATTTTTAGTGCTACAAAATGGTTTTATAAAATTTGTAACTATCCCCTAAAATAGTACAGCAAAAAAGTAGAAAATTCTCTATGATAAAAGAAAAGGGGATTTAATTATGAAAAAAATGACTGAACATCAAATCGTGGCTATTTTAAAAAAAGCTGAAGCGGGTATTCCCGTTAAAGAACTGTGCCGTAAATATGGCATGGGTAATTCAACTTTCTATAAATGGCGAGAAAAATACGGCGGAATGGAAACTTCGGATATCAAACGCTTAAAAGAGCTGGAGGCTGAAAACCGCAAGCTTAAGCAGATGTTTGCCGAACTGAGTTTAAAATCCCAGCTGCAGGAAGAAATAATAAAAAAGCTTTAGTACCCACAAAGGCACGTAAAACGTGGGCACAGCAACTAAAACAAAATCATTCAGTTACTATTGCTATGAGTTGTGCCATTGTTGGCTTAAGCCGTTGTGCTTACTATTATCAACCTAAGTTACCGGATGATTCAGTGATTATTTCGGTGTTGAATGCTATCACGGACAGGCATTTACGCTGGGGCTTTCCTAAATGCTTTAATCGTATCAAAAAGCTCGGCTATAAATGGAATCATAAACGGGTATATCGGGTGTATTGCCAATTAAAGCTTAATCTCAGGATAAAGCGTAAACAGCGCATTCCTCCACGAAGCCCAGAAAGGCTATCAGCACCCAATAAACAAGGTGAATGCTGTCAATGGATTTTATGAGTGACAGTAGTCGTAATCAGCGTCGCTTTAGGACATTCAATGTCATCGATGACTTTAATCGTGAGGCGTTAGGGATTGATATTGCAGTAAGCTTACCAGCAGGAAGGATTACCCGTTACTTAGATAAACTGGCCGAATATCATGGGTATCCATTAAAAATACGGGTCGATAATGGGCCAGAATTTACAGGAAAAACCTTTATAAACTGGGCTAAATCACATGATATAGTCATTGATTATATAAAGCCTGGTAGCCCTTATCAAAATGGCTATATTGAACGATTTAATCGTACCTATCGTACTGAAGTACTCGATTTATATCTTTTTAACAACTTAGCACAAGCAAGGAAAATAACCGAAGAATGGCTAACGATTTATAACACCGAAAGACCGCATGAGGCATTAAATAACATGACACCGATTGAGTATAAAACACTAAAACAGGCAGCATGATTTTCTACGTGAGTTGTGTACTAAGTTTGGGATATTTACAACCGAATCATCCTGTAACTTAGGTTGATAATAGTAAGCACAACGGCTTAAGCCAACAATGGCACAATTCATAGCAATAGTAACTGAATGATTTTGTTGTAGTTGCTGTGCCCACGTTTTACGTGCCTTTGTGGGCACTAAAGCTTTTTTATTATTTCTTCCTGCAGCTGAGATTTTAAGCTCAGTTCGGCAAACATCTGCTTAAGCTTGCGGTTTTCATTATGTCAGATATTATATGGATCAAACGCATAATAACTCCCGTAAATTTATTTAGAAATTGATTTAGGAATCCAGCAAATTGCTAAAATACCGACAATGAAAGTTAGTGCACTTGCCACAAGGATTGCAATGTGCATTCCATTGACAAAAGCAAACTTTGCCTGATTGATTAATGCAATCGATAAATTCGGATAATCCAGTGTTTCATTTAATGTTCCAGCAACATTTGGTCCAGAAACTCTAAAGTAAAATGCAGCTAAAGAACCCAAGATAGTAATTCCCAATGCATTTCCTATTTCGTTACTTGTTTCTGCTAATGAAGCTGCTGCTCCGGCGTTAGCAGGAGGTACTGCTGAAATAGCTATCTCTGCGACTAGGCTAAAAGATAGTCCATATCCAACACCAGCTATAATAGATGAAATTATTACTGCAATAACTCCGTGTTCTATATTTGTAAATAATAGAATAGCTATTCCCAAGCTAAGGAAAAAATGAGTCATGACTAGAGAATTCTTTTTACCAATACGATCAGCTATTTTATTTGTTACGATACAAGTAATGATTAATACAAACGCACCAGGTAGAGCAAATAATGCAGCTGTAAAAACATCAAATCCTAGAACAGATTGAAGATAAATACCCGTTAAATAGCCCGAAGCAGACCATACGACCAAAGATAATAATCCTGTAGCAATTGCAATTGAAAAAACACGATCTTTAAATAAAGATACATTCAACAGTGGATATTTAATATGATTTTGTCTTCTGACAAACCAAATTAAACTTATGATACCAATCAAACCAATTGTGATTTGTAAAGTAGATATACCATAGGCTGCGGCGTTTTTTATTGAATAAGTGAATAATAAAATTCCTGCAAATGATAAAACTAAACTTAATATGTCTATCTTTCCATAGTTTACTTGCTTAACTTCTTTTAGAAAAATAGGAGAAAAGATCAAAAATAAAATAATTACTGGGATATTAATAAAAAATACAACTCCCCAGTCAAATTTACTTAGAAGAAGTCCACCTATTATTGGTCCAATGGCAAATCCCCCAGCAAATGTAGCTGCAAATATTCCAATTGCTTGTGCAAGCTGCTTTGGATTCAAAAATAAGTTACTTAAAATAGCAAGCCCTGATGGCAGTAATGTAGCTCCTCCTAGCCCCATAATCGCTCGACTAATAATTAACATTTCTGGACTTGATGAAAATGCAGCACAAATTGAACCAACACCAAAAGTTATTGAGCCAAATATAATTAATCGTAGTCTTCCATAATGATCTCCTATGTTTCCAAATACGACTAATAAAGAGCCAACAATAAATCCATAAATATCTAATATCCATAATGACTGATCGGCTGTAGGTAAAATTGAAGATGTAATCTTTGGCATAGCCAAATATAGTACAGAACCATCCATTGAAACCAAAAGTACTAACGCTAATATAGTTATTAACCCAAACCATGCTTTTTTATCTGCTTTCGAGTTAACACTTGAACTGTCTTGATTTTTTTCTGTCATAATTAATTATCCTAAGCTGATAAAGTATTTTTTGTAAAAGTTAATTCTTGATTATCAATAAGAATATTGAATAAGCTTTTTTTAAATATAGATAGGTTTTTTTTTGATACTATAGTCTTTGATAGTAGCGAAATATGTTCTCTTTAAAACAAAACTAGCTCCGATTCCGTTGTTAATTTCATTTGAAATGATACTATCTACAAGATTTTTATGTTCTTTATCACTATTACTGTAATGTCCATTTTCGATAAGTAGATTATGATCTTCTATCATTTCTATTATTTTTGTTTGTTGTTTAATTTTCATTACAACAAGAGGAGTTTCGTCATCAACATATTTGAATCCTTTCTCTTTAATTTGTTTAAATGAGATTAATGCTAATACATCATGTAGTTTATTTTGTTTATAATTGAAAGAATCAAACGGAATATCGTCAAGTGTGTCGTAAGTTGCAAAATTGCCAGTAAATACGTCGACTGTGTTGTTGTCTAATTTCGGTCTATAAACGATAGCAAATGAAGTGGGTTGATCTGAAAGAATTGATTCTAAATTCTCGTTCATATTATTTAGTTTCATTTTCAAAAAAATTTAGAAAAAATGTTGCATATCATGAATTAATAATACTGCTCGAGAGCAATTAATTTTCCAATTTGGTATATTTGAGAATAACTCATCTTTTTTGGGGAATGAGTAATTAATTTTAAATGGTATATATTCCATATCAACGGTCCTTTTAATTATGTTAAAAACCCAAACTGTTATATTAAAGCCATACAAGTGAGATAATTACAATTAAAGTGGCATTTTGCGAACTTTATCACTAAGCGACAATTGTCTATTTATGCAATTTGTCACTAAGTGACATATTAAGTATATGAAAAGTATTGCTGCTTGACAAGAATAATTAGTAAAATACTTAGATTTTCTTACATATCTAATATAGCTTTATACTGTTAGAGTCTGTAACTAAAAGGTATGACATATAAGAATGAAGTACTCAATTTAAATTTTAGTGGAGCATTAATACGTGACAAAAACAAACGACTCTCTTCGAGAAAGAAAAAAAATAAAAATGCGAGAAGAGCTAGTTGAAGCCGCATTCAAGTTATTTGTACAAAAAGGGTTTGATAATACCACCGTAAATGATATCGCAGATCTTGCTGATGTATCATCTAGGACGTTTTTTCGTTATTTTTCCTGTAAAGAGGATGTGGTTCTAGATTATCAGCTAGTCGAATATGATGAAATTATCACATCTTTAGAGTTTAGACCCGCAACTGAATCCATATTACTTGCATTACGAAAATCATCGGTAAATGTAACAAAATGCTGTGAAGAGGGAGCTTACGGAATAGATCCAAATAGATTTAAGACACTAAGAGATTTAATTCGGAATCATCCGTCGATTCGTGCAAAAAATAATGAATTATTACAATCAAAAAAACAACTCCTTACCGAATTAATTGCAAAAAAATTAGGGGTAAACCATTTGCATGATATGAGACCAATGATATTATCGACTCTATTAGAGTTTGTATATAGTGCTGCCTATGATATATGGAAAGAGAAAAAGGACTCTGCACCATTTTATGATGTATTAGATGAAACCTTTGTTCTTATAGAAAATGGAATGAACTATCCCTGCGTATATTAAATACATGATGAAGGCACTACCACTACAATTCATCAAAATGAATGGATCGGCTACACTAAGTAGTACCAGTTTTATAAGGTCATTGTTATGATAAACTAAAAAATAAGAGAAGGTAACAACAATGGCAATCGATTCATCACGAAGAGCAAAACGTAGCTTTACTAACGAGTTCAAAAAACAAATGGTCATACCACTACTTTAATTTATAAAAATCAGACGGCTTTTAGGTCATTTATATCTATTCGTAACTAGTTAAAAGGTTAGAGAATTCATCAAATGACGAAACTAATTCGGTGTCTTCATAGGTTTCAATATCTTCTACTTTTAATAAATCCATACATTTTTTATTTGCTGTCATCAATGGAAAATCTGGACCGGCAATAAACATTGGATGTTCATGAATAAGTAAAAAGATGGCTTTTTCTAACGCTGGATGATCAGAAGGTTTAATAATTTCAATCGACTCTATTATTTCCTTGCTGCTCTCTTTGAAGGATAGATATAAGGTACAATGATTGCATATAATCATATCTTCATAAACTTCATCACCATAATCTAATAAATATTCTTCGTCATCTTTTTTAGTACAATACGGGCTGAACGCATTTAAAACAATATCTTGTGTAACACTGTCATCCATTGCAATGATACTATATTCTATTCCCATGAATCTCTCCTTAAATAGTTATAATTCAAATAAAATATTTACACACTATAAGTATAACAACACAGTTAAATAAAAATAGTAAGTTGTTTGCGTATCTATTCTACCGTTACTGATTTTGCTAAATTACGAGGCTGATCGACATCGGTTCCTTTGATCAAAGCAACATGATACGCAAGTAGTTGTGTAGGTACTGTGTAATATATTGGTGCAGTAAGTTCTTCAATATGGGGTAGGTTTATAATGTGCATGGTGTCATCACTAACAAATTCCGAATCTTCTTGGGCAAAAACATACAGTTGACCGCCACGCGCTCGAACTTCTTCTATATTAGATTTTAATTTTTCTAGCATTTCGTTTGTTGGTGCCATAACAATCACTGGCATATCCGCATCAATTAATGCAAGTGGACCATGTTTGAGTTCACCAGCAGCATAGGCTTCAGCGTGAATATAAGATATTTCTTTGAGCTTTAGCGAAGCTTCCATAGCGATTGGATACTCATCACCTCGACCTAAGAATAGCGCATGATGTTTATCCACAAAATGACTAGCTAATTTTTTTATTTGAGGTTCTGCTGTGAGCACTTGTTCAATGCGGTTTGGTAGGACTTGTAGTGCATGCACAATAGCCTGCTCAGTACTTTCAGCCATATTATTTATGCGTCCTAATTTAGCAACTAGTAGCAATAAAACCGTTAATTGTGTGGTAAAGGCTTTAGTTGACGCAACACCGATTTCAACCCCTGCTTTGGTTAATAGAACTAAATCAGCTTCGCGCACGAGTGTTGAGGCTGCCACATTACAGATAGCAAGGGTGCTTAGGTAATTATTTTCTTTGGCTAATCGCAATGCAGCGAGTGTGTCAGCCGTTTCACCAGATTGTGAAAGGGTGATAAATAAGCTATTTTTGCGACGAGCTGGATTTCGATAACGGAATTCTGATGCAATCTCGACATCACAAGGAATTCCTGCTAAAGCTTCAAACCAATAACGTGCAACCATACCTGCATTATAAGCAGTACCACAGGCAACAATTTGAACATGCTCAACCTGTTTAAGGATGGCTTTGGCTTCATCACCAAGTTCGGATAAATCAACTTTACCATGTACCATGCGGCCTTCAAGCGTATTTTTTATTGCATTAGGTTGTTCGTAGATCTCTTTTTGCATGTAATGGCTGTAGCCTGCTTTACTACCCGCATCATACTTTGCATCAGATTCTAAACATGGTCTTGCTACTTCTTGATGATTTTTGTCTAAGATTGTTACTTTTCGGTGAGTGATAAGTGCGATATCACCTTCTTCCAAATAGATGAATTGGCGAGTGACGGGTAATAGTGCTAATTGATCGGATGCGATAAAGTTCTCTCCTACACCACAACCTATAACTAAAGGACTGCCTGAACGTGCCGCAACAAGTATATCTGGATTGCGAGTGTCCATAATGACTGTACCGTAAGCCCCTCGTAGTTGTGGAATAGCTTTTTGTACAGCGTCAAATAAGGAACAATCTTCTGTTGATATAATGTTATGAATTAAGTGGGCAATAACTTCAGTATCCGTTTCTGAACGAAATTGATAACCTTTGGCGATCAGCTTTTCACGTAGTGGTTCAAAATTTTCGATAATTCCATTATGCACAACGGCAATAAAACCAGATACATGTGGATGAGCATTGTGTTCAGCTGGTTCACCATGAGTTGCCCAGCGAGTATGAGCAATTCCTGTAGATCCTTCTAGTGGATGCTGTTCAATGGCATCTTTAAGAGCTTGTACTTTGCCAACACGACGAACGCGTTGTAATTCACCTTGTGATGAAATAATAGCCAGTCCTGCCGAGTCATAACCACGATATTCTAATCGTTTTAAACCTTCTAATAATATTTCAGCAACATCACGTTTGGCGATAGCACCTACAATACCACACATATCTTATTCCTCGTTAGTTAACTTTGTTGGTCGTTTCCAACCTGTAAGTTGTTTTTGTTTTACTCGGCTTACGACCAATTCGTTCTCATTCACGTTATTAGTAACCGTTGTTCCTGCTGCAATAGTTGCCCCTTTACCCACTTTTACAGGTGCAATTAATTGTGTATCAGAACCGACAAACACATCATCTTCAATAATAGTTTTAAATTTATTGGCGCCGTCATAATTACAGGTGATGGTGCCTGCACCTATGTTGACGTTACTACCAATTTCGCTATCGCCAAGATAGCTTAAGTGTCCCGCTTTGCTTGCTTGGCCTAGATGTGCTTTTTTTAATTCAACAAAGTTGCCAACATGGGCTTGTTCGTCAAGCTGTGAACCAGGTCGTAGACGGGCGAAAGGTCCGATAGTGCACTGTTTAGCGATAGTTGAATCTTCAATAATGCTATACGGACTGATTGTTGAATTGTCATCAATTGAGCAATTTTTTAAGACACAGCCTGCACCAATAAATACGTTATTGCCTAGTTTGACATTTCCTTCAATAATTACATTACAATCAATCGTAACATCTTTACCATGCGATAGTGTGCCTCGTAAGTCAAAGCGATTTGGATCAAGCAGTGTTACACCAGCTAGTAATAAATTTTGAGTTTGCAGGTGTTGATATTGTCTTTCTAACATTGCCAATTGTAGGCGATTATTAACACCTTCAACTTCAAATTGTTGAACTGGGTGCGAGGTTAAGATTTCATAACCATCTTGGTAAGCAAAAGCAATAATATCGGTTAAGTAGAACTCTTTTTGCGCATTATTATTGGTTAAACGTAGTAACCAACTTTTCAATAATTTTCCGTTAACTAGCATTATGCCAGTGTTAATTTCATTGATTTTTTGTTGTTCTGGTGTAGCATCTTTTTGTTCAACAATAGCAACAACTTTGCCATTTTTGCGTTCTATTCGACCATAACCTGTTGGATCTTCAAGAATAACAGTTAATAAAGCGATACCTTGCTGGGGTTTACTGGCAATTAAAGTTTGTAGTGTTTGAGCCGATATAAGCGGAGTGTCGCCATATAAAATTAAGATATCTTCGTCATCTTGAATGTAAGGGATAGCTTGTTGCACAGCATGACCAGTACCTAGTTGTTCAGCTTGATATACCAGTTGCACATGTTGCTCTTTAAGCGCATCTTTAAGCTGTTGTTTGCCATGTCCATAAACAATATTGATGCGATTTGTATTAAGTTGTTGAACTGTATCAATCACATGTTGTAACATCGGCTTGGCGCCAATTTTATGTAAAACTTTAGGTAGGTTGGAATGCATCCGTGTGCCTTTTCCTGCCGCCAAAATAATTGCACTTAGCTTTGGTGGTGAAATTGCCATAATTGGTTCCGATCTGGTTGAATTAGCGTAACACTATAATCAAAATTTTTAATGAAATCATCCCCAATCTTTTAATTTTTATCATAAAAAAAGTAAAATTGATATTTACCCAAGAGTTTAACAAAAGAGGCAGCAAGTTATGAATTCCGCTATAAAAGTTTTATTACTCTATACCACACATGAAAAACAGACATTTAAGATTATGCAACGCATAAAAACACGACTTAATGGTCAATGTGATTGTGATGTTATTGAACTTTTACCTGATACTAAAATCGATTTGACACAATACCAAGCAGCCTTATTGGGAAGTTCGATTCGTTATGGATTTTATAGCAAAGTGATGAAAGCATTTATCGATAAGAATTATCAGCAGTTAAATAGTATGAAGTCTGGATTTTTTGGGGTAAATATGGTTGCAAGAAAACCCAATAAAAATACACCAGAAACAAATTTATATACTAAAAAGTTTTTAGCTAAAATAGCCTGGAAACCAGCTTTTACTGCTGTTTTTGCTGGCGCGCTTTATTATCCTCAATATAATTGGTTTGATCGCAATATGATCCGCTTTATTATGTGGTTAGGGAAAGGTGATACTGATGTAACAAAACCAGTTATTGAATATACAGATTGGGCAAAGGTAGATGAATTTGCCAAACAGTTTTATACTTAAACGTATAGTTACCTGAAACTTTTTTACAAATAAATTGATATTTTTCTAAAGGTATCAAGTGTTCAACTTCTTTTAAAGAAACTTTGTGATATAGATCAACATTTCGGCTAAAAAGGTGTACAATACTGCGCCTATAGAATCTGTCTCCTAATTGGAATTTTAATTGTGATTGAAAATTTAAGAAATATTGCCATTATTGCTCACGTTGACCATGGTAAAACAACATTGGTTGATAAGTTATTAAAACAGTCAGGTACGCTAGATAATCTACGTGGTGACGATAACGAACGCATCATGGACTCTAATGCGCTTGAAAAAGAGCGTGGTATTACCATTTTAGCTAAAAATACCGCTATTGATTGGAATGGTTACCGAATTAATATCGTTGATACCCCAGGACATGCTGATTTTGGTGGTGAAGTTGAACGTGTTATGTCTATGGTTGATTCTGTATTATTGCTCGTTGATGCAATGGATGGACCAATGCCTCAAACACGTTTTGTAACGCAAAAAGCATTTGCTTATGGTTTAAAACCGATTGTGGTTATCAATAAAGTTGACCGTCCAGGTGCTCGCCCTGATTGGGTAGTTGACCAAGTATTTGATCTATTCGTTAATTTAGGGGCAACTGATGAACAGCTAGATTTCCCTATTGTTTATGCTTCTGCATTAATGGGTATAGCTGGTGAAGATCACGAAAATATGGCTGAAGATATGACGCCACTATTTGAAGCGATTGTTAAACATGTTGAACCACCAAAAGTGGATTTAGATGGTCCATTCCAAATGCAAATTTCTCAACTTGATTATAATAATTATGTTGGCGTTATTGGTATTGGTCGTATTAAACGTGGTCGTGTTAAACCAAATCAACAAGTGACTATAGTTGATAGTGAAGGTAACAAACGTACAGGTAAAGTAGGGCAAGTGCTAGGCCATTTAGGGTTGCAACGTTATGAAGCTGAAGTTGCCGAAGCTGGTGATATTATTGCATTAACTGGTCTTGGTGAACTCGGTATCTCTGACACGATTTGTGATAACAGTTGCGTTGAAGCTCTGCCGGCATTAACTGTTGATGAACCAACAGTAACTATGTTCTTTAATGTTAATAGCTCACCATTTGCTGGTAAAGAAGGTAAATATGTAACATCTCGACAAATTCTTGAGCGTTTAAATAAAGAGCTTGTACATAATGTTGCGTTGCGCGTTGAAGAAACTCCAGATCCAGATGCTTTTAGAGTATCGGGTCGTGGTGAATTGCATTTATCAGTACTAATTGAAAATATGCGCCGTGAAGGTTATGAGTTAGGTGTTTCTCGCCCTAAGGTTATTTTTAGAGAAATTGACGGTAAAAAACAAGAACCATTTGAACAAGTTACGCTTGATATTGAAGAACAGCATCAAGGTTCAGTAATGGAAGCCCTTGGTTTACGTAAAGGTGATCTAACAAACATGTTACCAGATGGTAAAGGTCGCGTACGTTTAGATTATGTAATTCCAAGTCGTGGACTTATTGGTTTCAGAACTGAATTTATGACTATGACTTCAGGTACAGGTTTACTTTATTCTACATTTAGTCATTATGATGATATTCGCCCAGGCGAAATTGGTCAGCGTAATAATGGCGTAATGATTTCTAACGGGACAGGTAAAGCATTGGCTTATGCGTTATATGGTTTACAAGACCGTGGTAAGTTATTCCTAGGTCATGGTGCTGAAGTATATGAAGGGCAAATCATTGGTATACATACTCGTTCAAACGATTTAACTGTTAACTGTTTAACAGGTAAAAAATTAACCAATATGCGAGCATCAGGTACTGATGAAGCAACAACACTTTCACCACCAATTAAAATGTCATTGGAACAAGCGTTAGAGTTTATTGACGATGATGAATTAGTTGAAGTAACACCGTTATCTATCCGTCTTCGTAAACGTCATTTGACGGAAAATGACCGAAAACGTGCATTTAGAAGTGGTAACAAAGACTAATTAATATTAGTTCTATCGTAATATGAAAACCTCGCTATTTAGCGAGGTTTTTTTTGGCTTTTACTCTAGCAATGGCATCGGCGATAGACTGTTTTCGGTCGATCGATGTGCTAGTTTTGTTTGCCATCGGTGTTGTCCGAGGAAACAAAATTGTTGGCGGCACCAATTGGTTGTGATTTAATCGCTGTTGCTTTTTCTCAGTTAGCGCTAACTCTTCTGATTCACTTAATACAGTGCCTAAGGTACTTAATGTAATACAGTCTGTTGGACAGGTATTAATACAATTACTACACGAGGTACATAACTGTGGCAAAATAGTGTGTAATACTTGCTTACTGCCCACTATAGCATCGGTTGGGCAAACACGAATACATTTGCCACAGCCAATACAGTTTTCTTCGTCAATAAATGCTTTATATTGTTCTTGGGTTTGCATAATTACTTCTTGCATTAACTTAAACCTACAATATTACCATCTTTGTCAATATCGATTTGTCTATAAGCAGGATTAGTACCTAGCCCTGGCATGGTCATCACATTACCAGCATAAACACGAATAAAACCAGCACCGGCAGATATTGCTAAATGACTGATATCGACATCAAAATCGGTAGGAACATTTTTCAAATTTGCATCAGCACTAATTGACATTGGCGTTTTAGCAATACAAAGTGGCAAATGATCCAGTTTTAATTCTTCGATCTCTTTGATATTTTCCAGTGCGGTGGCTGATAAATTAGCCTTGTTAGCACCATATTTTTTTACCATGGTTTGAATCTTATCTGCGAGTGGCATATTATCAGGATAAGGCAATTTAATTTCACTTGGCATATCACATGCCTTAATAACATGTTTTGCTAATTTTTCAGCGCCTTTACCGCCTTGAGTGAAAACTTCACTAACTTCACAGGCAAATGCACCATGTTCAATCGCATATTTTTGTAAAAACGCTAATTCTTCTTCACTGTCGTGTGGAAAGCGATTAATAGCGACAATTACTTGTAATCCATAGCTTTTAGCATTGTTGATATGCCATGCTAAATTGGCAGCACCAATTTTAAGTAATTCAACGTTTGACTCAGAAATTTCTTTTGGAATTGCTTGCCCAGGTTTAATATTATATTTACCACTGTTAGATTTTAAACTACGAACTGTTGCAACAAGCACTACACATGAAGCTTTAATGCCAGCTTGGCGATATTTGATATTAAAGAATTTTTCCATACCCATATCCGAACCAAAGCCCGCTTCAGTCACGACATAATCAGCAAGTTGTAAAGCAATGCGATCGGCAATGACAGATGAGTTACCATGAGCAATATTAGCAAAAGGCCCAGCATGAATAAGTACCGGTGTATTTTCAACAGTTTGCATTAGGTTTGGATTAATCGCATTTTTAAGTAACACAGTCATGGCGCCAGCAACTTCAAGTTGTTCTGCGGTGATCGCCTCGCCTTGGATACTATAAGCTAAAATAATGCGTCCAATGCGCGTACGCATATCTTGTAAATCTGATGCTAAGGCTAAAATTGCCATGAGTTCTGACGCTGCGGTAATTTCAAATCCATCTTGGCGTGTAATACCATTAACGCCACCGCCAACACCGACAGTTATTTTGCGAAGTGCACGATCGTTATGATCTATCACTCGCTTCCACACAATGCGATTTACATCAATGTTTAGACGCGGTAAACCTGTTTGTGCAGTAAATTCATCACCTAAACGTTCTTCATGATAAAGCCTTGAATCTAAAGCGGCCGAAGCTAAATCATGTGCGGCAGTAATGGCGTGAATGTCACCTGTTAAGTGTAGATTTAATGTTTCCATAGGCAAAACTTCGGCTTTACCACCGCCAGCAGCGCCACCTTTAACACCAAATACAGGACCTAAACTTGGTTGACGGATACAAGCGATTGCGGACTTACCAATATAATTTAAGCCCTCACTTAGCCCGATAGTATTAACTGTTTTACCCTCACCAAGTGGCGTCGGCGTGATAGCAGTAACTAATACTAATTTACCGTTAGGTTTGTTTGGCTTGGTTTTAAGAATGGATAGATCAACTTTTGCCACATGCTTGCCGTAAGGCAGGACAAATTCTTCTGGAATGTTGCATTGTTTAGCTATTTCGGTAATTGGATGTAATGGCATATTAATTCTCATCTAACAGTAATTTGGGTTATCAGTATAAATAATTTGATTTGCCGAATAAAGCGACAATTTTATCTTTATCGTTTTTCGGCACAATTCGTAATTATCTTGTTATAATTACTTAATCTATTCAATCAACATATATTTCATTAAAGGATAATAATTAAATGAATTGGTTTTCTGAGTATTCACTTTTTTTAGCTGAAACAGCAACAGTTGTTATAGCAATTTTAGCTGTACTTGTTTTTATATTAAGCCAACGCCGCAAGTCAGCAACGGTGGCAGGGCGGTTATCGGTTAAAGATATTAGCCAAGAATATGAACAAGTTAAAGACGACATGTTAATGTCAAGTATGGACGAGTTAGAAGCTAAGCTGTTTATGAAAGATCTTAAAAAACAGAAAAAAAATGAGAGAAAGCAAGCGAAATTAGCAGCTAAACAAAAAAAGAAACAAGCTAAAAATCAAGAAAAATCTGTCGAACAAACTTCGTCAGATTCAGATAATGTAGCGAAACAAGTAGAAAGTAATACAAACCAACAAGTTAAACCTAAATTATTTGTATTATCTTTCAATGGCAGCATGGATGCACACGAAGTTGAGGAATTACGCCAAGAAATCACTGCTGTATTAGCTGTTATTAAGCCTGAAGATAAAGTTGTCATTAAGCTTGAAAGCCCAGGTGGCGTGGTTCACGGTTATGGTCTTGCTGCATCGCAATTATTACGGTTTAGACAGCGTGATATACCTTTCACTGTAGTGGTTGATAAAGTTGCGGCAAGTGGGGGATATATGATGGCTTGTACCGCTAACAAAATTGTGGCAGCACCATTTGCAATTGTGGGTTCAATTGGTGTGGTTGCGCAGATTCCTAATTTTAACCGCTTGCTCAAAAAACATGATGTAGACATTGAATTACAAACGGCAGGTGCGTATAAGCGTACATTGACAATGTTTGGTGAAAATACCGAAGAAGGACGTCAAAAATTCAAACAAGAATTAGAAGAAACTCATCTTTTATTTAAAGACTTTGTTAAAGAGTATCGCCCAAATGTCGATATTGAACAAGTTGCAACAGGCGAACACTGGTTTGCAACACAAGCTAAAAATAAAGGCTTAGTTGACGAAATCAGTACAAGTGATGACTTTATTTTATCTCACTTACAAACACATAAAATTATCTCAGTTTGTTATCAACGTAGGCAAAAGCTATCGGAAAGAATTTCGAAGAACGTGATGAAAAGTGTAGAAAGATTGTTTTTTAGACAAGAAAACGGGCTGTAATAGCCCTTTTTGTGATTAAAGTCAATTTTTAATTGATTTGTTGGAGCTAATTATACTGATAATTATAATTAGCTCCCATTTATCGTTGTGGTGTAGGTTAGATTAAAATCGTTTGATTATAATTGAAGTATTTATCCCACCAAATGCAAAATTGTTGGTTTGAAAATACTCAATATCTAAATTTCGACCAGTTCCCATTATATAGTCAAGGTCACCACATGCTGGATCAATATTATTTAGGTTAATTGTTGGATTGAACCAACCTGAGTGCATCATTTCTAGTGTTAACCAAGCTTCTAATGCCCCACATGCTCCAAGAGTATGGCCGAAATAACTTTTTAACGATGAGATAGGTGTTTGATTACCAAATATTTCAGAAGTTGCATTACTTTCAGCAATATCACCACGCTCGGTAGCTGTACCATGAGCACTGATGTAACCAATATCAGCTGGTGATAAATTAGCTTTTTTTAATGCTTGCTCGATACATAGTTTCATCGTTTCTTTACGTGGTTGAGTAATATGGCTTGCATCACAATTTGTCATAAAACCGACTATTTCACCATATATTTTTGCTCCTCGCGCTTTTGCATGCTCGTATTCTTCAAGAATTAAAGCGCCAGCTCCTTCACCAATCACTAAACCGTCACGATCTTTGTCAAATGGGCGAGGAGAACTTTTGGGATTATCATTCTTTTGACTGGTAGCAAATAAGGTATCAAAAACTGCTGCTTCTGAAGGACATAACTCTTCTGCACCACCAGCTACCATTGCTGTTTGCATACCATATTTAATCGCTTCATAAGCATAACCAATAGCTTGGCTACCTGATGTACAAGCGCTAGAAGTTGTAATAACTCTTCCTTTTAATCCAAAGAATAAACCAGTATTGACAACAGTAGTATGCGGCATCATTTGTACATAAGTTGTAGCAGTAATATTATTGGTATGTTTTTCATTTAGCATTGTAGCAAATGAAGCGACGGGTTGGGTACTACCAGTTGAAGAACCAAATGCAATTCCTGTTTTACCATTTGTAATGATTGGGTCATCAAGTAAACCTGATTTTTCGAGTGCTATTTCTGTTGCTTTTGTAGATAATAAAGATACTCTTCCCATGGAGCGTATCTTTTTTCGGGTATAATGCTCCGGGATAGTAAAATTATCAATAGGTGCGCCTAATTTTGTATGCAATCCATCGTAAATTTCCCACTCGGGCATATATCTCACTGCGTTTTCTAGTTTTTTTAACTTTTCTTGTATACTTATCCAGTCATTACCAAATGCAGTAACGCCACCCATTCCAGTTATGACAACCCTTTTAGTCATACCATCCCTCCGTTGATTGAAATTACTTGGCGTGTTATGTATCCCGCTATATCAGACATCAAATAACTTGCTAACCCAGCTACTTCGTCCACTTGTCCCATGCGTTTTAATGGTATTATTCTCATTGCCTCTTGTAATGCAATAGGTTCCATATCTAAAATACCGGTATCAATTAAGCCTGGCGCAATACAATTTACTGTGATCTTGCGTTTAGCAAGCTCAAGTGCTAGAGCTTTACTTGCTCCAATTATCCCTGCTTTTGCTGCACTATAATTAACTTGTCCACGATTACCAACCAAACCAGAAACTGAAGTTATACTAATAATTCGCCCACCGCTACGAAGTCCTATCATTGGCATAATACAAGGGTGCAGAACATTATAAAAACTGTCAAGATCAGTATGAATGACATTGTTCCAATCATCTTCTGTTAAAGCAGGAAAAGCTCCATCACGAATGATACCAGCATTATTTACAACACCATAATATGCGCCATAAAGTTCGATATCAGCTTCAATATTTTGTTGACACTGTATGCGATTACTTACATCGAATTGTATTAATCGAGCTGTGCCTCCAAATTGTTCAATATAGTTTTTTGTTTCAATTGCACCTTGCTTATCATTATTGTAGTGAACAGCAATGGCAAAACCATCTTGCGAAAGTTTACAGGCAATAGCTTTACCAATTCCTTTGCTTGCACCTGTTACCAGAATTGTTCGTTTCATTTCTTTTCTTCTCCTAATCGATTTTGACCGAATAAATGAGCTAATTCAGTTTGATCAGGCTCATAGACATTGAGCTTTCCTGAAACGACACATTGTTCGTCGATCTTTATTTGACAATCAAAATTAGCTAGTTTGCTATCAAAAAGAACTAAGTTTGTATGGATAACTAAATGGCTATAGTGAGGAAAGCTTGGTAATAATGTTTTTATTGATCTTCCACCTAGTAACATACCTAATTGTGGTTTTTTATTATTAATAATACCATGGTAACCATTCCATACGCCGATGGTTTGAGCCATTAATTCAATGGCATATAAATTGGGTAATTCATTATTATCATTTAAAAAAGGTGCCAAAATACCATTTTTATTAACTTGAACACTACAAATGCATTGTTCATCATTAATTAAATGAACTTTTTCTACCATTACCATTGGTTCTTCATGAGGTAAATAATAAATCGCTGGGTAATATTGCATTATATTTTTCCAATAATAAGAGATGCATTGTTACCACCAAATGCAAAAGAATTTGACATTATAATTGGAATATTTAATGTCATACGCTTTGTAACAATATTGATTTTATCAAGATTCTCATCAAATGGTGAGACCGAAAAATCCTGTTGTGGTAAATAAATATTTTGATCAAGCAATAATGTGCTAATGGCTAATTCTGTCGCTGCAGCACTACCTAAAGTATGGCCAGTTAAATGTTTAGTTGAGCTACATGGCGGTAAATTTTGATTGAATAAGCGATAAACAGCTTTACTTTCGGCAAGATCATTCAATATAGTTGCTGTTCCATGAAGGTTGATATAACCAATGTCATTAGTCGTTAATCTTGCATTATCTAAAGCCGCTTGCATTGCTTTTTGAGCGCCTAATCCTTCTGGATGGGGTGATGAAATATGATGAGCATCAGATGATTCCCCAGTGCCTAAAATAACCATATTACTTGTTTCTTCTTTGGTAAGCAAAAATACAGCGCTTGCTTCGCCGATGTTTATTCCATTTCGGTTTTGTGAAAAGGGCATACATGGATTTGCAGAAAGTGATTCAAGTGCATTAAATCCATTAATTGGCATTCGGCTCAGGCTATCAGCCCCCCCAACAATTGCTGCATCAACGATTCCTGATTCAATTAATCTTTTACCACTAATAATTGCTTTAGCACTAGATGTGCAGGCAGTTGATATTGTGTAACTAGGGCCTTTTAAACCAAGCAACGCCGTTAAAAAACACGATGGATCGCCTAATTCTTGCTGATTATAAGAAAAAGTAGGTAAATGGATATTCGTTTGTAAGTAATGTTTTAAATTGAGATCTCCCTCATGAATGCCTGAGGTGCTAGTCCCCATAATAATTGCTATTCGTTTATCCCCATAACGTAAAATAGCATTATCAATATCGGATTGAATTTGTAAGTAAGCTCCATATAATAATTGGTTATTTCGTGTTGAATATTGTGATAAATGTGTAGGAATTTTGGGTAAATCAGCTTTCACTTTACCTACCCAAGTTTTTTTATTGTTTAGCAACCAATTATTTTCTTCAATTAAACAGTGTGGTGCACAATACTGCTTAGTTAAATTCTGTCTAATTTCATTTAGAGAATTACCTAAACTATTGATTGCTCCTAGAGCTGTAATATAAACCATTTATTTTGTATCCATACTTTGAATTGCAATTTTATAACCAAATATATAATGTTCAATTTGAATTGGTTTTCTTATCTTCGTTGATGGTTGTTCTGCATAGGTTATATCTATTATGGTTTCTTGTTTGTTATTGAGCAATGTTCTATGTAGCTCGCTATCAACGATTTGCCAGCCAGCAGGTAGTACGGTCAGCCAATCTTGAGTGGGTAAAATACTCAACATAATATCAGATAGAACTTGTTCGGGAGCAGGTAGTTCTTTAACAAATATATTGTGTTTTGTTTTTACTAGCTTGCCATCATAATCAATTTCAAAGAGCCTGATACCTAGAGCAGAAAGACCAATCACCTTTAATTGGTTGTTGCTAATATCAACTATGGTAATAATTGAGTTTTCCAGATTTTTATATTTAAATTTTAACAGCTGCTGCTCATGATAATTTTGTTTTGTATTTATTACTGGAAGATTAATTTTAACTTCTTTAGTTAACCATGCTTGAGATTGTGTTTTACTAGCGCAACTAGTAACAAAAATGACTAACATCATCATGGTTAAAACTAAATATTTTTTCATCTTATATTCCTATTTTTAATTTTTATAAATTTTCTAAGTAATATTTGTCTGTTTTATAGCTAATGGGGCAAATATAAAAGCGGTGAAAATTCCACTCGTTAACACAATTCCAAAACCCATTATGGCATTCGTATTGCTAATTATCAGTAGTCCAAAGGATAGTAATGTCGTTAGCGCAGCCATTGTAACTGCCAATAATGCACTATTAGTTTGGCTTTTATGATTACCTAAAAAGAGACTATAATCGATACCAATACCAATGACAAGAATGAGGGCTAGCATAGAAAATAGATTCAATGGTTGGCGAATAATGCCATGCACAGATAGTGCAACTCCTATTGATAGTAAAGTCGGTAGCGTGCTTTTTAGCGCTATAATTACTCCATATTTGCGATTGTAAAAGATAAAGCAGATACATATGATAATTACTGCACTAGCAATTAACTGAGATAAGTGGATTCTATAGTTGGTAAACATGGTATTAAATTCAGTGTGGCGATCGAGCCAATGGATGCCATTATCTACTTGCGATAATGCACTAATATCGCTTAATTGATTAACATTTCCAATAGGAATTAATGTTGCACTTTTACCATTTGGTAGTGATAACCATAGCAAATTTTGTCCTTGACTAATTTCGCTTTTCAGCCACATTTCAGGTGTAATAAAATCGTTTGAATCTTCAATGTTCGGTATTTTAACATTCACACCAATTTGTTGAAGTGAAGACACAATTTCGGGAGCTAATTTGTTTATTAAAGTAATATTATATTGCTGTTTTTTAATTGAAGGTAAATTAATGGTTTGATATTGTTGAAAAATACCATGCTGTTTTGCTTGTTCTAATTTTGGTAAAAAAGATTCTAGTCGCTGTAATGTTTGTTCTGCTGTATCACCAAATACGATAAACCATTTTTGATCTGAGGATTGGTGAGTTATGTTTATTATATCTTGCTCCTCTTTTTGGAGATCGGCAGGTAAAACTTGTAACTTACTGATATCATCATCAACCTTTAAATTATTAAAACCATAACCAATAAATACTATAGCAATAGATAAAGTTATCCATTGCATTTTTTTATTTTCCCATAGCTTAAGCCAAAAAGTGGAGAAGCGATGGCCGATATTTTGTCGAACAGGTAAATTTTTTACTAAAAAAGGATACCAACATGTAACAGTTAAAAAGGCTCCAATTAAGCCAAAAACAGCAAAAATAGATAACTGTTTTAATCCTGGAAATGGTGCAATTAGTAAAACTAGGTAAGCAATAAAACTGGTGCACAATGCAATAGTTAAGGTTGATATTAATTTTTTTAAACTGGCATACGGCGATTCATTATTACCATTAAGTAATCGTTCAGTTAAATAATGTAATGAATAATCAATGGTTATTCCAATAACGCTTGTACTCATTACTAATGTCATTACATGAATCTCGCCAAATATCATTAATACTGCGACTAATCCACAAACAATTCCAATTAAAATTGATAATAATGAAAGAAGAATAGGAGTGATAGAACGAAATACAGCAATTATTAGTACAATAATACCAATAATGGAAAGGCTTCCTATTCTCGAAATATCTTTTTTAGCTTCAATACTTGCATTATCACTATAGAAGAGTACACCTCGTTTTAATATTTCTGTTCCGGGGTAATTTGTTTTTAACTGTTCAGTCAATGTTTCCAACTCGGTAACGATTTTGTGTGATTGGTTTAGATCAAATGAAGAACCATTCAGTTGAGCATAAATCATGTACCATACATTACCTTGCTTATCTTTAGCTGTTAACCAATTATTTTGAATGGTTAGATTCCCCGTATTACTAAGTCGGCTCAACTGTGAGGCACGGGTGAGGAGTAATGGATCTTTATTTAGCTCTGTTGCACTAACACCACTAAATGGTGAGTATATTTGGCTTTGAACCCAAGCAAATTGTTTATGTGTTTCTAGCCTTTCAGTTGTATTTACATCTATTAGCTGATAACGATATTTGTAAGCAAATTGTCCCCAATTTTGTTGAAATTGTTCATCAAAATGCCCATTAACTTGAATAAAATTGGGATTTTTTTGTAACTGTTGATACCACCAGTTTACCGCTTCTAAATTATTGGAGTTAGCTGGTTTAATTAACCAGACAAGTTGCTTATCGAGTCTATCTTGGAAACCATTAATAATTTCAATTGGAACATGGTTAGTTTGTTCCTTAGGTAGTAAGGATAAAACACTACTGTTGAATTTACTGTTAGAAATAAGCTGACATGCAACAACCAGTAAGCAAATGACAGTAATGCCCCATAAAATTGCTTTATGTTTAAGTTTTATTATTTTATTTGAATAGCAATTGTTCATGTTGTGTTAATTTTGTTGTTTTGTGGTTTTTAAATGTAATTATAGTTTTATCATCTTGTTTATCATCTATGGCGATAGTTTGTAGATATGTGTTGCCGTGTAGTGTTATTTGTTTGAAAATTTTATTTAATGGAGCAATTTTAGGCGTAAGTATAAGTGTCCATTGTTGATTTTGTTCTGATAGAATTATCTCAAAATTATTTTCTAGCAATTGTTTATCAGCAGTAAATATTGCAGTCAATAAATGATTAAACTGGAACAGTTGAGGTTGGTTTTCTGCTGTAATTATTTGAGGTTGTTGTCCGTCTACACTTTGTTCCATTCGCTGTTGATTCATTTTTAGCGTCATAATAAATGGCGTTAGTTGTTGCCACCATAATCCTAAATCTTGAGAAATAATCATTTTTCCTGATGAATGTAGTGGGGCGGATAAACCATTTATGTAACGTTCTTGTATAAAATCAGCATGAATGGTTTTATGTTTACTAAATTGTTGTTGTAAATCTTCAAGTGTAATGGCGTAGATTGATGTGGAAAAGCACATCATCATTACTACGCTAATTATAGTAATTAAGTATTTCTTCATTTTTATAATCCAAAGCGTTCTAAAAAAATTGGAGGTGTAACAAAACTCATTTCTTTGTTTGATGCCGATATCGCTACTTGAATTGTATAGCCCGATGTTGTTTTTTTTCCTGTTAAACTATCTTTTATTGTGTAATTAATTTTTATACGATGTTCATATTCTTCTAAAGTTGCAATAATCTGTAAAGTCTGTTCAGCAATTGTTGGTGCGATATATTTTACTCGAGCATCAACAATAGGCCAAAGGTAACCTGATTCAATCATCTCTTTGTAACCATAATTGAATTTTTGGAATAAAGCTTCTCTAGCTTTTTCAAAAAATTTTAGATAGTTGCCATGCCAAACTACACCCATTGCATCGGTATCATGAAATGAAGTGGTATATTCAATAGTAGAGGTACGTTTAAAATTATTTTTCATTTTTATCTGAATCTTTATTTAGGTTATTTGGTGTTGGTGGACTAAATCTCCAAAAATCGTAAAAGTTAAACCAATCTAGTGGAGAAATGAGGCAATAATGTTCTAATCTTTTTGCATACTCTTGTATTATTCTGTTCAGTTCATCTTGTCGATTTTGTCTTGGCAGCAAAATTTTATCTGAAAAATGCTCAAAGTAGACTTGAAAGCATCCATTAGGTTTTAGCCCCCAAATTAAATAAACAGGAAAACCTAAAGCAGCAGATAAAATAAAAGGACCTTTCGGAAAAGGAGCAAGATCACCTAAGAAATTAGCCCAACTAATTGAGTTATCCGATGTTCTTTGATGTGGATTGCTTGATGTTCGATCACCAACAATAGCCACCCATTCGCCATTATCTAGTTTTTCTTTGAGTAAAATAGCTGTATCTGGACCTAAAGTGTCTACTTGGACCAAATTAATTGCGGATGCTTGATTTACTTCCTGTAACACTTGCTGAAAACGCATAGCATTTTTTTTGAAAACAAGCGCATTGATTTTTATATTATGTGATAACTCGGCTAGTGCTCTACACATTTCTATATCACCAAGATGTGAGCAAATTAAAATAATACCTCGCTTATCAGAAATAATATCTAAGCATTCTTGATTGTTAGAAAAATAAAGTTGATTGAGTTTAATGTCACCTTGCCAACTTGCTATTTTATCGAGTAGTGATTCTCCAAATCGTTGGAAATGCCGAAATGAGGTAAGCTGATTTTTTTCAACATAAGGGATCTGGTCATAATAGTTTTTAATTTTTTCTAAATAGGATTTTGATGCTTGGCGTTGAGTTTTTCCAGTTAACCAAAAATACGTAATAATTGGAAACATAACTAATTTAGCAAATTTTCTACCAAAAATCTGGTAAAGTTTTAGAATAAATTTGATGCCTAATAGCCCTTTTCTTTCCGGTATTTGAGACCAATGTTTTTGACCTTTAGCTTTATATTTATTTCTTTTAAGTAATAAAGGAATGCGCGGAATCATTCCAAAAAATAAACGAGTATGCATCCATGATATTCGAACATTATCTTTGAAGGTGTGAAAATGTGATACGCCATCTTTAGGGTAAGTTACATGCGTCGGTACAAAAATAGATGGTGTACCTTGCCAGTATAGTCTCACCATTATATCTGTATCAAAATCCATTCTTTTACCTATTTTACACCGCTTTGTGAGACCAACAGTTTGCTGTAGTGGGTATATACGAAAACCACACATACTATCTTGAATTGAAAAAGATAAAGTTTCAATCCATACCCAAAAATGCGTTATATATCTAGCGATTAATCGATGTTTAGGTACAGAATTGTCATAGACAGGATTGCCGGATATTAATGCATTAGGGTTAAGTTGTGACTGTTTTAATAATTGTTTAACAAATTGGCTATCATGTTGCCCGTCAGCATCTATTTGTATGGCATGCGTGAAACCTTGATTAAACGCATATTCAAGGCCTGTCATAACTGCAGTGCCTTTGCCCTGATTGGTTGGTAAGTGTAATAGTGTTACCCATGGATATAACGCTGAAACTTGTTCTAACTTTTGTTTTGCATCTTTAGAACTACCATCATTAATTAAAATGCATTTTAAATTATAAGATTCAATATTTTTTAGAACCGTAGGTAAAGTTTCGCTGTGATTGTAAGATGGAATAACAAAACAATAGTTAGCAAGTAAAGACGATTGTATTAATGACATAAAGTAAGTTTTCCTGTACTTGCTATTTTATTGCTATTGTTTGGTGTGATGAAGGTATAGATGAATTCTAGTTTTTTAATCTTTTCATGCCATTTTAAATGTAAAGTAAGGCGATCTTCGGGAATTACAGGGCATTGAAATTTGATTACATCGATAGATAATAAGTGTAATGAATCATCAATATATTTTTGTGTGTAATGAAGCACCCAGTTAAGTTGAACTACTCCTGGTAATAAGGGTTGGGATTTAAAATGACCTTCAAACCAAAAAAGATCAGATGAGATTGTTAGTTCAATATCAGCGGAGGTGTTGCTAATATTAATTATATTTTCCTTTGCAAACTTTTTTTTCATTGTTTTTGTTGTGTATTAAATAATTTTTTTAAATCAATATAAGTACATTTCCCTTGAGAGTTTTTAGGTAAAGAATCAATAAATCGCCATTTTTTGGGCGTTTCAATTAATGATAATGTATCTTTCAATAAAAGTCGAAAATATTGTGTTAATCCGAAATGATTATACTGTTTTAATGACTGTTTGTATAAGGAAGATAATTCAATAACTGCACCGAGTATTGTTCGATTATTTTGTTCTAGCGGAATAACAATAGCTTGTGCCACCTCATCAAGTTGATTAAGCTGTTTTTCAATGAATGCTAGCGATACTCTGTTTTCAGATATTTTTATAATCTTATCTATTCGCCCGTTTAAATGAAAATGGCTTTCATCCACTACCTTGATTTCATCGTTTAATTGTTCAGGTTGAGTTAGTAAAAGTGAAAATAACAAAGGCGGCTTTGATTTTTTGCATTCGATATGCATTGATGGAAACAGTTTCCAAGGTGTGTCTGCTTGTGTTTGTTGCCGAGTTGCTATAATGCCCGTTTCGCTTGAGCCATATATTTCATCAGGTAATACGCCATAGCTTTTTCTACATAATTGTGCTTCTTCATATGCAAGCTTGCCGCCAGATGAGATTATTTTATCACAATTTATTGTTGGCAAATTGTCATCCAAATTTTTGATTATTGATGGCGTTGTAATATAAATAATTTTTTCATGGCTATAAGTAGTTAGCTGCTCTTGATAAAGTATAGGTTCACAAATGAATGGAATTTTACAGCTAAGAGGTAACATTATCTTAAATGTTAAACCATACATATGTTCATGGGAAACCGATGCAATAAATAGGTTATTTTCAAATTTTCCCCAGCTCGCTTCAAGTAGCGTAATCTCTGATTCAAGCTGAGAAATTGATTTTTCAATCGGTTTTGGCATTCCAGTTGAACCTGAAGTAAACAATGTTAATGTTTGGTGTTTAAATCCAGATTCTATTAATTGCTTTTCTGTAATTATATTATTTATATCAATTTTATTAATATTGATAATTTGTTTGCTTGAGAAATATTGATTAGTAAATTTAATATCATCAATTAATAGACCATCATAGTGATGTTTCATTTCTTTGTGGTGAGGATTGATTAATATTGGTTGCTTACCGGAATAGAAAATCGCCAATAATCCTGCAATGAAATTAAAACTATCTTGCATGTATAATGCCCAACGCATATTAGAATAGTTATTTAATACATTATTTATGTTTAAAACCTGTATTTTTAAATCACCTATTGTTAACGGCTGGTTATTCCTAAATGCTACAATTTCATGTTCTGGTCGTAATAGTTGCTTTGATAGCGATATTAATGTTGTATTTTTTGACGTATTAACCATTCAACCCCCATAAATATACCAATCAAAATATAGCTAATCAAACCATTATATAGAGTCCACCAGTACATATTATTTATCAGGCAAGTAGTTAAAGCGATAGCTCCATTAACAATAAAAAATAAACACCAATATAAGGTTACTTTTCGCGTATATAAAACACCCTCTGCAGATAAATTTGCATGTTTTAATCTAGCAAATTTTTCAACCATAGATTGTGGTTGGTATAAGGTGTAACCAAATGTGATGAAAAATACGAAGTTAACTAATACTGGATAAAAAAGGAGTATTTGATATTTAGCACAAAACCAACTCATCAACGCTAAAAATAGACCTATACATGCAATAAGTTTCATCATCCAACGTATATTTGAAAATAAATTGGGTAAAGTGACTAGTCGTAAAACAAAAGAAACAACTAAATAAAAAATAGCTAGGTTAACCCAGTTGTAGTATAAAGATAAGTAAATAATAAATGGGTAACCGACAAATAGAATATTTGTCACAATATTTATTATTAACTTAACTCTATTTATTTTCATTCTTTTGCATTCACTAAGTTATTAATTGCCTCAACAACATCTTGTACTGTTCTAACAGACTTGAATGTTTCGGGATCAACTTTTTTACCAATCTTTTTTTGAAGGTGTACAACCAAGTCAACAGCATCAATACTATCTAAATCTAATTCTTCAAAGAGTTTAGAGTCAGGTTTAATATCTTCTGCTGATAACTCAAAAAGTTGCACCAGTGCAGACTGAATTTGTTCAAAAATCTGTTGTTTGTCCATGCTATGTCTCTCCTATTGTTGTGATGAGATAAAATCAGCTAATGATTGAATTGAGTAAAATGCTTTTTTCGTTTCTTCACTTTCTGCAGATAAAACGATCCCATATTTGTTTTTAATAGCAAGACCAAGTTCTAACGCATCAATAGAATCTAGCCCTAGTCCATCATTAAATAAAGGGGCTTGAGAGTCGATATCATCAGGTGTGATAGCTTCCAAATTTAGTACATCAATTATGAGTGTCTTTATTTCATTATGTAGTTTTTCCATTAGTTTTCCTTTTACATTGAGACTGTTTTAATTTATTTCAGTTTCATTAAATACTGAAGTCAAATACCGTGTTAATTGCCTTGCTGCAACAGTTGTCTTTGGGCTGATAAAATCAGCAATTGAAATTTTTTCTCCGACAGTAATATTAAAACAAGCTTTTTTTATTGGTATATCATACCATTTCTGTTCCTTTATAAGAAAAGGAGGAGCACATTTTATATGAATGACTCGAATATCCACTTGGCAACGTAATGCTATATTAGCGGCACCTCTTTGTAATTTTATTGGTTTGTTTGGTATACTTCTTGTCCCCTCGGGAAATATCAGTATTCGCCCACCTTTTGCCAATATTTGTTTGCATTGTGGTAATATTTTTTCTGATTCGGCATTTAAAATGTATCCCGCGGTTTTTATGATGCGGCTGATAAAAATATTGTTGATAAGTTCACCTTTAACTAAGCAGTCACAACGAGGCATTACTGATGCTAAAAGTACAACATCAAGCAAAGAAGGGTGATTTGCCACAACCAAACAATTTTTGTCTTGTTTGAGTTTCTCAAGTCCATTGAATTGATAATTAATTACTCCTAATGATTTTATTATCCATATAAAAACTTTAAAACTAAAACAAACACTTTTTTGGGCAATAATGCTTCGTTGATGTTTGTTCCAAATAAATATTCTTAACAGACTAAACCATAATAGTGAAATTATAAAAAAACCACATAATCCAAATAACGTAAAGCCTAGCGCAGTAATTAATAAACGCCAATATTGATTAAAATTATAGGTGTTTATTTTCTCTATAAATTTATTATCCATTGCCAATCTTGAACGTTTCCTTGTACTATAAATTGTTTTTGTTTATTCAAATAAGCATGCAAAAAAGCAAGAGATTGCGGATAATCTGACTTATAAACTTTTGATGTTTTTTCTATACTTTTACAACTAAATTCATTGCCACTTGTTAATATGTATCCTACAGCATAAATCGGAACTAACTGTTTGATAGCCGTTTGATAAAATTTGGGAACGATGCCATCAAAATCTATTAATAGTATTTTTTTGTTGCTTTGATTTAATAAAGGTAAAGCTTCTATCAAGCCTTGATGAAAACTATCATTATGTGCTGATAACGAAGTAATAGGAACCGTTTGATTTGCAACAATTGTTAGTAAACCTGCAGTCGTATTATGAACTGATAGGGCAAAATCAGTAGGTGAAATCTCATTATTTTGATTAAGTTCAGATAATATTTTATAAGTTCTTTCTAATTCACCATGTCGACTAGTAAAGATAGCCAAATCAACGCTATTATTGTTTATAAGTTCCAGACCAACCTCAACAGCTAAGCGTGATGATGTACTCATTCGGCGCACTTGCATCATGGGCAGTTTATTTGATTTAGGTAGAGGTAAACTCCAATCGTGTTCTAATTGTTGAGACCACAAAAACCAATCATCTTTACTAGATAATCCGGAAGATAAAGCAAACCAATTTTCAATAGAAAAAGAAAAATTCATTTCGTTAATATTTTTAATTAATTCTTTACTTAACAATATTTTGTAATATTATTTAATATAAATTTACTTAAGTATGCAATGTGCTGATACAATACATTAAAAATTTAAAAAGGCAAGAGATTGACTGAACAAGAAAATATAAGATATGGATATTATAAAGATATTTATACCGCATTAGACGCAATAACAGAAGCACAAAAAATAGCATTTTATCCTATCTTTTTTCAAGCAATAGTTTGTATGAAAAACAAAGGTATCTTAACTTGCATAGATCAAGCAGGGAAAAGAGGCATTTGTTTTGACGAAATAGCAAAACAAATTTCTTTATCCCCTTACGCAATTGAGCTTTTGTTGGATATTGGATTAAGTATGCATGTTATCTATAAAAATGATGGGCACTATATTCTTGGTAAAGTAGGGCATTATTTATTACATGACAAAATGACCGAAGTTAATCTTAATTTTACTCAAGATATTTGTTATCAAAGTATGTTCTATCTACAAGAATCGCTTGAGTCTGGAAAACCTGAAGGATTGAAAGTCTTTGGTAATTGGAAAACAATATATCCAGCATTACAGTCATTGCCTAAAAAAGCTAAAGACAGTTGGTTTGAATTTGATCATTTTTATTCTGATCATTCATTTCCAATTGCTTTTTCTCATATTACCCAATTGAATCCCAAACACATTTATGATGTTGGTGGTAATACAGGTAAATGGGCTATTTATTGTGCTAAACACAACCCCAATATCAAAGTTACATTATTAGATCTACCCGAACAGATTTCTGTTGCCGAAAATAATATTAAGCAAGCAGGTTTTGATGATCGCATTGACTTCTATTCCGTCAATTTATTGACTGCAGAGATATTACCAAATGAAGCAGATATTTGGTGGATGAGTCAGTTTTTAGATTGTTTTAGTATTGAACAAATCACCCATATTTTAAAATTGATTCACAGTAGCATGAAAGATGATGCTATAGTATGTATTATGGATCTATTTTGGGATAGACAAAGTTTTGAAGCTGGAGCATTGAGTTTAAACGCTTCTTCTTTGTATTTTACATGTTTAGCAAATGGAAATAGTCGCTTTTACCATTCTAAGGTATTTTATAATTGCCTTAAGAATGCTGGTTTTTATGTCGAAAAAGATATTGATAATTTAGGTTATGGTCATACGCTGTTAATCTGTAAAAAGCTAATTAGTAATAAACAAACAAAATAAAGGAGTAAACAATGAAGTTTTTAAAATATATCGTTGGTGCATTATTACTTTCGCTATTAATTGGATGTTCTGGTAAATTTCAAGAACCCCAAAATATTACCACCCCAGTAACTGGACTATCAAAAGATCAAGTGAAAAAAGCTATTTTAGCTTCTGCTACTAATGGTCGAGCTGCATTTGGTACATGGAAGATGGATGTTATTGACAGTAATACTATTCGAGGGCGTTTATTCAACCGTAAGTTTGAAGTTGTAGTGAATATACCTTATTCTGCAAAGAGCTACTCTATTAATTATGTATCAGTGAGCAATAATTTAAAAAATAGTCAGGGCGGAGTTCATCGAAATTATAATCGTTGGATAAATAATCTTGATGCTAAAATTCAAGAAAATATTTTCAAAGCAAAATAAAGTAGATTTTTTGCTAATTTAACCATATCAGATAAAAGATAAAATGAAGATATAATTAGTCTAAATTTATTAATTAAAAATATTAAGCTCAATTCAAAAATTGAGCTTATACAATCTAAATACATTATTTCAATAATTTCTTGTCCTTGATTAAATTTCCGTTAAACATAGTGCTTGTTAACTAATTTTAACGATAGCATTAATTGCCAAAACTGAATATCCATTATTCTAAATAGGTTTAATATATAAGCAATCCATAAAAATTAATGGATAAACTCTTTCCTTTAATTACATTTCTTTATGTTTCTCCTTGAGGACAATTAATATGTTTCAATGGCTTTCAAATTGGGTTTTAGATGGACTTAAACACTCCCCAGAAATTCTATTATTTTTATCGTTAAGTTTAGGATATTTAATTGGTGGCATTCGAATGGGTAAATTCCAACTCGGTGGTGTTGCTGGTTCGTTACTTGTTGCTGTTGCTTTAAGTGTTTTTGGCGTTACTATTGATGCGGGGGTTAAGTCGATTCTCTTTGCACTATTTATTTATGCTGTGGGTTATGAAAGTGGTCCTCAGTTTTTCCGTTCATTAGGTGTGAAAACATTACGCGAAATATTCTTAGCATTATTTATTGCTGTCGCAAGCTTTGTGACTGTTGTAATTTTAGCTAAAATATTCAATTTAGACAAAGGCCTTGCTGCTGGTTTAGCTGCAGGAGGATTGACCCAATCAGCCATTATGGGCACAGCCTCTGATGCATTAAGTCAGCTTGGATTAAGTGCTGAAGAATTAAGTAAAATGCAAGCTAATGTCACTATTGGTTATGCAGTCACTTATATATTTGGTTCACTAGGTGCCATTATAGTGTGTGTCAATATTCTACCAAAAATAATGGGTAGAGATATTGGCGATGATGCAATTAAAGCACAAGCAGAACAGCTTCATGGTTCGCTCTTATTGGGCAATGATCAAAATTTAGCTTTATCTGATATTAGTGGTCGTTTGTATCGTATTACCAATAAAATCAACCAAACTGTTTCCCATATTGAACAAACTGTAAATGGTATCAGTATTGAACGTATTAAACGTGGCAATAAAATAATAGAAGCAACCCCTGAAACAGTATTAAAGTCAAAAGATATCATTCTGGTTGTGGGTCATCGTGACGCTATGATTAAAGCACAAGATCTACTTGGTAGCGAAGTAAATTCAGCATCAGGTATGGATGTAGTGATGAACAAACTAGATGTTGAAATGCGTAATAGCCGTTATGTGGATCAAAATCTTACTCAAGTACTTCAATCTGACGAAGTTATGAAATTAAAACATGGAATATACCTTTTGGCTATTCATCGTGATGGACAATCCCTTCCTCTTACTAACGATATTAATTTAAAACTTGGTGATGTTATTACTATTTATGGTGCTGATGGTGATCTTCGTCGTGTTGTAGATAAAATTGGTGCTCCAATCACTAAAAGTGAAAAAACTGACTGGATATTTCATGGTTTAGGGCTTGTTGTTGGTCTTATTATTGGTTTAATCGTTATACGTGTTAGCGATATTCCTATTACATTAGGAGCTGGCGGCGGTGCGCTTTTATCGGGATTATTATTCGGCTGGTATCGCTCTGTTCATCAAACTATCGGTAACATACCAACTGGTGCTGTGCAACTTTTAAAAGATTTTGGCTTGGCTGGTTTTGTGGCGGTTGTTGGTTTAAGTTCTGGTCTTCAAGCGATTAATACTATTAAAGAACAAGGTTTATCTCTATTTTTAATTGGTGTTGTTGTTACTTTATTGCCAATGTTACTTGCCATTTATTTTGGTAAATATGTATTAGGCTATAAAAATGTAGCGGTGTTTGCCGGTGCTTTAGCGGGTTCGCGTAGCGCTAATCCTGCTTTTGGTGAAGTGCTAAATAAAGCCGGTAACTCAACACCAACCAACTCTTTTGCCATTACTTATGCTTTAGCTAATGTTTTCCTAACTTTATTAGGACCATTAGTTGTTGCTTTTGTTTAATTGATCCATCAAATTAAGGATACAAATGTATGAAAAACAAAACAGAATACAGTCAATATGCTAATTTAAGTCCTTTTGAATTAAAAGATAACTTAATTAAACTGGCACAAAGTCATACTGATCGAGTAATGTTAAATGCAGGGAGAGGCAATCCCAACTTTCTTGCTACTTGGCCTCGTCAAGCTTTTTTCCAATTAGGTGTATTTGCAACCCAAGAATCCGAAATGTCATTTTCATATTTAAATGAAGGTATCGGTGGCATGCCAATTAAAGCAGGACTAACCGGACGCTTTGAACATTTTATTTGCCAAAATTACAACACTCCTGGTGTTGCCTTTTTAGGTAAGGCATTTTCTTATATTCGTGATCAACTAGGGCTTGACGAAAACGCCTTTTTACAAGAAATGGTAGAAGGTATTTTAGGATGTAATTATCCAGTACCAGATAGAATGCTACATTTTAGTGAAGATGTGGTTAAAGCATATGTTTTACAACAAATGGATGCTCAATATCTGGATCGTAATGATATAGATTTATTTGCTGTCGAAGGTGGCACAGCTGCCATGGCTTATATTTTTAACTCAATGAAAGAAAATGGATTAATCCAAAAAGGTGACAAAATTGCCATTGGCGCACCTATATTCACGCCTTATCTCGAAATTCCTGAACTTAACGATTACCAATTAGTTGAGGTATTAATTAATTCTGATCCTAACTCAAATTGGCAGTATCCTGAGTCAGAATTGCGTAAATTAGAAGATCCAGCAATTAAAGCCTTTTTTGTTGTTAACCCTTCAAACCCACCATCAGTTAAAATTGACGATAACAGCTTAAAAATCATTGCCAACATTGTCAAAAAACGCCCTGAACTGATTATTCTAACCGATGACGTTTATGGCACATTTGCTGATGACTTCCAATCTTTATTTGCAATTTGCCCTCAAAATACTATTTTAGTTTATTCATTCTCTAAATATTTTGGTGCTACAGGTTGGCGTTTAGGTGTTATTGCAACAGCACATGATAATGTAATAGATAAAGCCATTAAAGCGTTACCAAGCAAAACCAAACAGATCTTAAATAAACGATATAGCTCAATTGTTACTGACCCTGAAAATCTAAAATTTATAGACCGCTTAGTAGCCGATAGTCGTGCGGTTGCATTAAACCATACTGCTGGGCTATCAACACCACAGCAAGTACAAATGGTATTATTTGCATTATGTGAAATGATGGATAGCGATCAAAGCTATAAAACAGCATTAAAATCACTAATTCGACGCCGTGCAGCATCACTTTATCAACATTTAGGTCTTAAACATCAAACCGATGAAAACAGTGTAGATTATTACACTCTAGTGGATCTTGAACATATTTGCCGAGAATTATATGACGATAAATTTGCTAAATGGATCCTAAAAAATAAAAATCCTTCTGAAATGTTATTCAGAATTGCTGATGAAGCAGGCGTTGTACTACTACCGGGTAAGGGATTTGCTGTACAACATCCTTCTGCTCGAGCATCGTTAGCAAACTTAAATGAATATCAATATGCCGCAATTGGATTATCAATGCGTAAATTAGCAGAAGAATATTATGCTGAATATAAAGCGAAGAATTAATAGTTAAATATTTAAATCAATAAACTTAATTAATACCCTAGCTAGTCTAGGGTTTTATTCAACCAAAATGTTGTAAATTTTCTACTACCGATGTATCCAAAAGTAACAGTATTACGACAATCTATCTTTTGGGAAAAATATAAAATAAATATACTACCTGAGTTATGTAAAACGAAAAATAGACCTATCTTTATAACGTTTAAAGGTTAATATAACCATTTATACGTGTCGTCAAAATATGCCGACAAATAAGCGTGCATAACATGTCAAACAAGCATTTTGGAGGTGGAAGTGTTAGGTATTTTGTCAAGAATAAAAATATAGCTGATTTGTCAAAATCGAAATAAAGTCAAATATTATCATTCAACTACTTTGATCGTTTTTGATAAGTTAACACTAAACTTCTATCTTTAATTTATATATAATGTTGGCTCAATACTTAGATTGTAGATATCAATTTCGGAGCCTTTCATGCAGCAGTTTCGTCCTATCCGTCGTGCTTTACTTAGTGTGTCCGACAAAACCGGTATTTTAGAATTTGCAAAAGCCTTATCAGAACGTAATGTGGAACTCCTTTCGACTGGGGGAACAGCAAAATTATTAATGGAAAACCAAATACCTGTTATTGAAGTATCCAATTACACTGGTTTCCCTGAAATGATGGACGGGCGAGTTAAAACCTTACATCCTAAAATCCATGGGGCAATTTTAGGGCGACGGGGTATTGATGATGCTATTATGCAACAACACCAAATTGCACCGATTGATATGGTGGTTGTTAATCTTTACCCCTTTGCGCAAACTGTCGCTAAACCAGATTGTACGTTAGATGATGCGGTTGAAAACATTGACATTGGTGGTCCGACAATGGTTCGATCTGCTGCCAAAAATCATAAAGATGTTGCCATTGTAGTTGATTGTGGTGATTATGAAAATATCATCAATATGATGGATAGTAACCAAAACTCGCTTTCATTTAAATATCGTTTTAACCTTGCAATTAAAGCCTTTGAACACACGGCTAAATATGATGGTATGATTGCCAACTATTTTGGGCAATTAGTGCCACCTTACATGGGTGAAACCAATCAACCATCGGGCGAATTTCCTCGAACTTTAAATCTACAATTCATTAAAAAACAGAATATGCGTTACGGTGAAAACGCACATCAGCAAGCGGCTTTTTATGTTGAGCAAGATGTCAAAGAAGCCTCGATTGCAACAGCAAACCAGTTGCAAGGTAAAGCCCTTTCTTATAACAATATTGCTGATACTGACGCTGCGCTTGAATGTGTAAAATCATTTGATGAGCCAGCGTGTGTGATTGTAAAACATGCTAATCCTTGTGGTGTAGCGATTAGTGATAATATTTTACATGCTTATGAAAAAGCCTTTAAAACTGATCCAACTTCAGCTTTTGGTGGCATTATAGCCTTTAATCGACAACTTGATGCAGATACCGCAAAAGCCATTGTTGATAAACAATTTGTAGAAGTAATTATTGCCCCATCAGTTAGCCAAGAAGCTTTAACCATTACTCAAGCTAAAAAAAATGTGCGTGTACTTGAATGTGGTGAGTGGTCAACACCAGCATCAGTAAGTTTAGATTTTAAACGTGTCAATGGCGGTTTATTAGTGCAAGATCGCGATCTAGGTATGATATCGCCAAATGAATTAACTGTAGTAACCAAACGTAAACCAACTGCTCAAGAGCTTTCAGATGCGCTATTTTGTTGGAAAGTGGCAAAATTTGTTAAGTCAAATGCCATTGTCTATGCAAAAGATAATATGACAATTGGTATTGGAGCAGGGCAGATGAGTCGTGTTTACTCTGCTAAGATAGCGGGAATTAAAGCTAAAGATGAAAATTTAAACGTTGCTGGATCAGTTGTTGCCTCAGATGCGTTTTTCCCATTTAGAGATGGAGTCGATGCCGCTGCAGCCGTAGGTGTGACTTGTGTGATTCAACCCGGTGGTTCGATTCGAGATGATGAAGTGATCCAAGCCGCAAATGAGCACAATATCGCAATGATCTTTACTAAAATGCGTCATTTTAGGCATTAATTGTGTGATCACTTTGTTAGTTTTTTAAAAATTAGTTATCTATATATATCTTTATATTATGAAAGGCATCTTAAAAGGATCTTTTATGAAAGTATTAGTAATTGGTAATGGTGGGCGTGAACATGCGCTTGCTTGGAAAGCAGCACAATCTCCATTGGTTTCTAAAGTTTTTGTTGCACCTGGCAATGCTGGTACTGCGCTGGAACCAAGTTTAGAAAATATTAATATCAAAGCCACCGATGTGAGTGGACTGCTTAACTTTGCCCAGCAACAGCAAGTGGATTTGACCATTGTTGGTCCTGAAGCACCACTGGTTATTGGCATTGTTGATAGCTTCCAAAAAGCAGGATTGAAAATCTTCGGTCCAACAAAATCGGCCGCTCAACTGGAAGGGTCAAAAGCTTTTACTAAAGATTTTTTAGCACGTCATAAAATTCCAACAGCTGAATATCAAAACTTTACTGAAGTTGAACCAGCAATTGCTTATATCCGTGAAAAGGGCGCACCGATCGTGATTAAAGCCGATGGACTTGCGGCTGGTAAAGGCGTTATTGTTGCCATGACACTAAAAGAGGCCGAAGACGCCGTTCGTGACATGTTAGCTGGAAATGCCTTTGGTGATGCAGGTCACCGAGTAGTGATTGAAGAGTTTCTCGAGGGTGAAGAAGCTAGCTTTATTGTCATGGTAGATGGCAAAAATGTCGAGCCCATGGCAACGAGCCAAGATCATAAACGTGTTGGCGATGGCGATACAGGTTTAAACACGGGTGGCATGGGCGCGTATTCGCCAGCTCCTGTTGTAACTGATGCGGTTTTTGCAAAGGTAATGGATGAAATCATTTATCCAACGGTCAATGGTATGGCGCAAGAAGGCAACGTCTATGTCGGCTTTTTATATGCTGGCTTAATGATTGACAAAAACGGCAATCCCAAAGTTATTGAATTCAACTGCCGATTTGGCGATCCCGAAACACAGCCGATAATGATGCGAATGCAATCAGATTTGGTCAAACTTTGCTTAGCGGCGGTAGAAGGCAAATTAGATACGGTCAAATCAAAATGGGATCCAAGATCCGCATTAGGTGTAGTGCTAGCTGCAGGCGGTTACCCGGGTGAATATCATACCCAAGATGTAATTCTTGGACTACCGGCAGAATCAACCGAAGATTGCAAAATTTTCCATGCAGGTACTAGTTTAGAAAAAGGGCGAGTCTACACCAACGGTGGACGGGTATTATGCGTAACCGCACTTGGCAACACAGTACTTGAAGCTCAACAACGTGCTTATCAGCAAGCCAAAGACATCTATTGGCATGGTTGTTTTTATCGCCATGATATTGGCTACCGTGCAATTGAGCGGGAAAAAAATAAATAACCGTTTATGAAAAATTGGTTTATTAAAAAACAATAAATAAAAAGTTCAATAAAATCAATACTCTACCTGAGTGTTTTTGCCTTGGGTAGAGTGTTTGATAGCGCTAAGTGCTTTATCATTTTGATATAAAATAGCTTAAATAGTATGATGTCACCGTTGCGATTTGCTACTCTCAAAGCTCAAAATATCAGAATTTTAGCTAAATTTTTAAATAAAAAATGTATCCTAAAAGCTGTCATAATCCTAAAACAATAACACTCACTTTTAACAAAAATTAACCAAAAATTATCTAAAAGCTAGCAAAAATTTACATAAACGGTTATAATTTCATCAATTTAAAATTAGTTAATTTAATTATAAGGTTAATATAGAAACCAATAAACTTAATCGACAGGTGGAACGTAATGCAGTATCATTTTAGACACAAGCAGAGGCAAGCCAATGTCTTAAATTTATTAAATAACCATGCTAGATGTAGTGTTACACAAATCTTGTTTATCTTATCAAAGTTATCTTTAAAATTTTTATCGAAATCACTTGCTAAATTTCCGTTTTCATTGACACTACTACTATTATTGCCGTATTCATTGGAATCGCAGGCATTATCGGCCACGACTTCTAAACGTATTAATGGTACTGTACCTTATTTAACTTTTGAGGATGGTACTACCAAAGTGATTACAACAGATGACTTATTAAGTATTAGGTTATCAGATGGTCGTACACTCACACCGCAAAACAATTCTTCATCATCAACAAATCCCATTGAGCTACCCGCATCAGGTCAAAGTTTTGAAAATATTGACATGATAGTACCGACATCAACCAATTCTGTGAACCTTAGCGATTTAGTCGCACAGGGTAATTGGGGTGATGATGATGGTGATGGACAAGATGGCGGGGTAATGGCAGAAGGAAGTATAACGCTTAGTATCACAGATAAAAATAACCAAACGGTTAGTCGTAATGAAGTATTAACGATAAGTAATGCACCTTATAAAGTAAAATTAAGTAGTACAGGGGGATCTTTAAGCACACAATACGGGGAACCAAAAGCTAATACCTTCACAGAAGGTAGTGAAACATATTACATCAAACCAAAGGTTACAGTAGGCGTCAATTTCGTAAGACCTAATTTGCAATTTGGAACAGACATTTACGCGGGTCCAGCTTACGAATGGAACCCTGATAAAGGATTTTTAGTTCAACCAACCAATTCAGTATCATACGCGTTAAATTTTCCGACTACGGGTGCTGATGGATTATATTTTGATTTAGACATAGTTGGAGTAGATGCAAGTCAGTTGACTTGGGAGCCAGTCACGCATGAAGGAATAACCGCTACGGTGACAAGGACAACCGCTAGCGATAGTTGGATTCCTAATGGTTCAGAAACAGTAACGCGTGTTACTCTAACGGGTCCAGAGGCTAAAGCACAATGGGATAGTGCTAATCCAAATCCAATTACAGTGCCAAATTTACCAGAAAAATTTGAATTAAAAGGCAAGGATAGCAGTGGTAATGTGGTGGTAAAATATGGATTTGTATTGCAAAAGTGGTTTGTCAATGGAGGAACTAGATTTGATATCTATCCTAATAGCGTATCTTGGTGTAGTAGCTTAGGTTATCGAATTCCACAGATAAGGGATCTTACCAATACGTACAGTTCTGGTTGGGGTAATGGTTGGCAAGTAGCTGTACCGCCATCTTCTAATGATTATTATTATCAACGCCGAATAGGGGCTGGACTTGCTACAGAGTGGGGTGACATGATGTATTATACTAATACAGGTTTTGAACACATCATGAACAACTGGACTAGTGATAGTATGGGAGGAACAGGCTACTATATGTACACAGTGGGTTTGTCGAATGGTATTGTTTACTACTCTACAAGCTTATCTTCTATTGTTTGTGTTACTCCTTAGTTTTTGCACTTAAACCTAAACTGAGGACACTCAACCAAAGAACAAAGTTCTGTGTAAAGCTAGACGACACGCCCAATAGGTTTTAAAAGCTTGCGCTTTTTCTAATAAATAGCAAAAGCGCTTTGCAAAAATAAAAAACAAAAGTTAACTTAACAAACGAAAGATAATCTATAACTATTTAACCCTATTAAAAAAAATAAAAATTAAATAAAATCAATAGTCTACCTAAGGTGTTTTTTATAAGGTCATCTTAATAAATATTTTCAATGCTTTTCTTAAAGACTTAATTTTTTTTCTATTCATTATCAAAGTTTTTGGATCACTATAGGTAATTTATGTATTGTATATAGTGAGCAATTACTTTATCGTCATCATTTTACTAATTCGAACTAATAATAGAAACTAAAGTTTAATTTCGTTATTTGCCAATGAAATGAAACACAATAGCGAAGCAAATGTCAGAATGGTTACAGTGCCCCATACTGCTCGCCATCCGTAGATATGGGCGATATCAGCAATAATAATAGGAGTTAGAAACGAAGTGATAAATACGGTAGTGCCAATCATACCCAAGGCTGTTCCCGCACGTTCAATGCCCGCTTTAACTGCTACTTCGGTATAAGCAATACCGTGCCACGCATGGCCAAATAACCCCGTTAACACAATAAATATAATGCCGATATATGTATTATTCACCATTAAACAAAGCATTAAAGATGCCATTCCACCAAGTATGGCGTAATATTTTAATAAGGAAATACGATTCTTTTTTTTGTCTGTATAGTAACCAGACCAGATCCTGAGCAACCCACCACCAATCTGAACACCAATAAGAATAATAGCAATTTGATCCTCGCCAAAAAAGTGGACAAAAGTCGCCTCTATGATATAAATAAAAATCATAGGAGACAAATATCATGGTCAAAAAATTTAGTATCGAATTCAAACAACAATCAGTGGATTATGCGTTATCTAATGCACACCTTTCTATCAGCGAACTTGCCAACCATCTAGGTGTGGGTAAATCAACCCTAGATAAATGGATTAGGCAACTTTCCCCGAATAAAACCAGCCGTCGAGAGTTAACGGCTGAGCAACAGCGGATTATGGCGTTAGAAAAAGAGATTAAAGAACTGAAAATGGCCAATGATATACTAAAAAAGGCGCATGTGTACTTCATCAATAATCCAAGTCGGTGAAGTACGCTTATATGAAAAATCATTTAACCTGCTATCCCGTTACTAAGATATGCTCATTACTTGGTGTCAGTTCATCGGGTTATGATGCTTGGTTAAAAAGAGCAAACAAATCAGCCAAACTCAGCGAGTATATTAAAAAGCAGTATTGGCAACATAATGCCCGTTTGGGTGCGCCAAGCCTGCTTCATGATGCAAGAGAAGCGGGCTATCAAGTTTCAGAAAGGACAATTAGCCGTGTTTTGCAACAATTGGGATTACGGAGTAAAGCAGCACGTAAATTCAAGCATAAAACAGACACGACTCATCGCAATATTGCGCCCAACACGTTAGATAGGCAATTTAATCCTGATAAGCCTAATAAAACATGGGTAACCGATATTACTTATATTAAAACGGGTGAAGGTTGGTTATATTTGTCGGTGATTATCGATTTATATGGACGAAAAGTGATTGCTAGGCAAACCAGTCGCTACATAGACCGCCATTTAGTGTGTAATACATTAAAACAAGCTTTATTTCGGCGTCACTTTCCTAAAAATGTACTCATTCATAGTGACCAAGGAAGCCAATATTGCAGTGCTGATTTCAAGCAGTTATTGTTACAATATGGGCTAAGGCAAAGCATGAGTCGAAGAGGCAACTGCTTTGATAATGCGGTTGTTGAGAGTTTTTTTCATACACTCAAAACACATATTATTCATGACTGTTACTACAAAACGAGGAAGCAGGCTAATAAAGCACTATTTGAATATATTGAAATCTATTATAATCGGATACGCCGTCATTCAGCCAATGGCTGGGTATCACCTGAACAATATGAACAACAATATTACCAAAACGAAAAAATGATAGAGGCGGGCACTGTCTAATATTTTGGCGAGGATCAGTATTTAATGATGGCACAAGAGCACAGTCTCATATTAAAGCTGGAGCTAAAAAAGTGCTCATTTCTGCTCCAGCAAAAAATGTCGATTTAACTATTGTTCAGGGGGTGAATGAGCATTTATATAACAAAGATGAACACCACATTATTTCTAATGCTTCATGTACAACAAATTGTTTAGCTCCTTTAGTTAAAGTGTTACATGAGAATTTTGGAATTACATCAGGTTTTATGACAACCATTCATGCTTATACGCAGGCTCAAAATCTTCAGGACGCACCGCATAGGGATATGAGGCGAGCACGAAGTGCAGCGCAAAATATTGTTCCAACTTCAACAGGTGCTGCGCAGTCAATTGGACTTGTTTTTCCTGAATTAAAAGGCAAATTAGATGGTGGTTCGGTGCGTGTTCCTGTCATTACTGGATCCATGATAGATCTTACATTAAATCTAGAGAAAGAAGTGACAGTACAATTAGTAAATGATACTATCAAAAAAGCTGTAAACTTGAAAAAAATGGATGGTATTCTTGCCTATACAGAAGATGAAATTGTTTCTTCTGATATTATTGGCAATCCAACTTCCTCTATTTTTGATTCTAAGCTAACTAAAGTAATGGATGGTACTTTACTCAAAGTTGTCAGTTGGTACGACAATGAATGGGGTTTTTCAAATCGTTTGGTAGATACCATTTTACAAATTAAATAATTAGTTAATTAAACATACCGTCAATTGATGGTGTGTTGAGTTATAGCAATATGAATAACGAACAAAAAACTAAACAAAATTCCAGAGAAAAGCTCATTATTGCTATGGCTGATCTCTTATTAGAAAAAGGTCTAGCAAATACTAGCCCTAAAGATATTTTAAAGCGGTCAGGTGTTGGACAAGGTAGTCTTTACCACCATTTCAACGGTAAAGAAGATTTGGCCTTATATGCTATAACTTATAATGTAGAACAGTTAATAAGTATCAATGCTTCAGTACTAAATACTAATACAAATGCTTATAATAAACTGTCAAATTTGCTATTAAAACCTCGTAATATACAACGAGGCTGTTTAGTTGGTCAAATGGCACGGGATCGGTCTATTATGACAAATCCTCATTTAGCGGCAGAAGTTACACGCGGATTTTTGACAATGAAACAAACGTTAGAAAATCTTATAAGAATGGGAATTTCGGATGGAAGTATTTCTAATATTCTTGCACCGTTAGAAGCAGTAACACTGATCATATCCACTTTGCAAGGCGCTTATATTTCAGCAAAAGGATTGCAAGATGATTCCTATTTTCACCTAACAATCAATTCGCTATTGAAAATATTTACGCCAAAATCATAACTTATTTTTGTTTAATTTGTGTTGATTACAAACAATAAAACAGTCAAACCGTCAAACCGTCATTTATAGCCCAATAAAGTAACTCATTTTTTATTTATTGTTTTTCTCTATTTCACAATGGACATAAACCAATCCTCCATTTTTGGATTTTGATGCGAGAAGAAAAAACTATGCCAGTATCTAAAGTAGTAATGAGCTTTATCTCTTGTTCTGAAAGGGCAAAGTTCAAAAGGCGATCTGGGTAAAATTGCTAACGCCGATGGCTTTAGCCTTGCCTTTTTCGTAAGCTTCTTCCATTAATCGGTAAGCATAATAGTAGTCATTAAATGGCTGGTGAATTAATAATAAATCAATATAATCTGTTTTTAATTTGCGTAATGATTCTTCTATTGATTGCTTGGCTTTGTAGTTAGCGTTGGTGATCCATATTTTTGTGGTAATAATAGTTCTTGGCGGGGAATGCCACATTTTGTATGGCATTGCCAACCTGACGTATTTTAAAAATTAAGACCTGTTTTAGATGGACGGTAAATCCATCTAACATTCATTATTTAGCCAAATTTAAAATATTAGCAATGACCTGCTTGCTATAAATGTCGCTCATTTGCCAATCAATAGCGTTTTGTGCTGCATTGTCTACGATCAGTTTTAGATCCTGTTGGTTAATATTGAGTTGCTCAAGTGTAGTTGGTGTGCCTATTTTGTTAAACCAGGCTCTTAATGCTTCAATACCTTGTTCAGCCGTTGATAAACCAAAAATCTCTTTAGCAAAACGTTGGAACTGTTTTGGATTACGATCGTGATACCAAGTCATCCAAGCTGGCATAACAACTGATAATCCAGCACCGTGTGGTACATCACAGATTGCACTCATTGCATGTTCGATCATATGGTTGGGGTAGCTAAAGCCAGCTGTACCTAGATAGGTTAAACCATTTAAAGCCAGCGTTGCCGCCCAAGCAAATTCACCACGTGCATCTAAATTATTGGGATTTTGTAGAAGTATTTCGGTGGTACGGATCACGGTTTTTATATTAGCTTCGATTTGTAAATTAATGAGTTCAGGCTGTATCGATGCAGTAAAGTACCCTTCAATGGAATGGGCGATAATATCAGCGGCCGAATACACTAGATAATCACAACTGATTGTGGTTTGAAGTTGAGGATTAATTACCGATACTTTCGGAAATAAACTAAAACCATGAATTGGATATTTTTGTTTAGTTTTTTCGTTTGTGACAACACCACCATTGTTCATTTCACTACCAGTTGCAGCTAAGGTCATTATATCAAATATATTAAGTGCTTTGGTTACTGGGGAGCCAGTAAAGAAGTCCCATACATCTCCATCGTATAAACTACCAGCGGCAATCGCTTTTGCACTATCTAAGCAGGAGCCACCGCCAATACTAAGTACGCTATCGGCGCCAAATTTTTTAGCGATAGTGATCCCCTCTTGAACTTTGCTTAAAATGGGATTACTTTTAATTTTACTACATTCGGTGAATTCAATGCCGTATTCACGCAAGCTTGCTGTTACATTATCAAATAAACCAGATTGTTTGATGCGATCACTACCAAAGACAATTAATACTCTTTTGGCACCAAACTCCTTCATATAGCGACCCATGTTTTTTTCTTTATCGATACCAAATTCTATACGAGTTGGATTTTGAAAACTAAATTTATACATCGTGTTATTCCTTATACTAGACGTTTAATAAAAATTAGTCGGTTAGATCCCACCAAAATTTTGCTGTGGCACCGCCATCAATTAACATATCACTACCAGTAATATAAGCTCCTTTTTCGGACATAATGAGTTCGGCTAGGTTAGCAATTTCATCTGGCGATCCACCACGACCTACTGGTAATTCTTTAAGCATTTTGCGGTAAAAATCTTTACGATCGCCATTGAGTTCTTCATTGGCTAAAGGTGTATGGATAATACCTGCACTAATACAGTTTATTCTTGCACCACGATGCCCCCAGTTGACCGCTTCTGCCTGCACTCTTAAGGCATTTCCTTTTTTGGCTAGTTGATAAGCTTTTAAACTATCATTTACTTCTTTAATAAAAGGTAAATTGAGTAATGCTTCTGTGGGTGTTAAGGCTAGGGCTTTAGTTTGTTCCAATGTAAGCGGGTCTAAGCGATGTGATGATTGTGAACCAATGACCAAAGCCGAACTACCTTTTGCCATTACCCCACTAAATGCATCAAATAACAGGGCGTTACCATATAAATCGACTTCAAAGATTCGCTGTGCAGACGCTTGGGAAGGCGATACACCAGCCGTGTTGACTAAGCCCATTATTTTGCCTAATCCAGTGGCCGTCTCTACCAGTTTATTGACCGATACTCGATTTGATACATCGCAAGCGATAGTATGGGTATTATATCCAGCATTACGCAGTTCTTGAGCCTGTTTTTCAGCATTTTCAATTTTTAAATCGGCTAATAACAGTACTTTACCCACCGCTATACGCCTGGCTATTGCTATACCTATTGCCCCAGATCCACTTAGAACAATAACTTCTTTTGACATTGTAGAGCTCCCTTTTAATTAGTTATATCGCAAATAATTAAACTTTGGCTATACCTAAATTTTCACGCATGGCATATCTTGGATTTTTGATTAATTTATTAATTTAATAATAACGTCATTTTAACGAGAGCTTTTATTGAGATAAATGGGTGGTTGTTTTATAGTGTAGTGAATTAAATTCACTAATAAAATGCAATTATGTACAACCTTAATGAGTTAAATTACTTTATTACCGTAGCACAAACCAGCAGTTTTGTTAAAGCAGGGCAACGATTGGGAATTTCCTCATCAGCGTTAAGTCATAGTATGCGAAATCTAGAGACCCGATTAAATTTGCGTTTATTTAATCGTAATACTCGTAATGTATCACTGACTGAAGCAGGAGAACAACTATACCGAAAGCTATCCCCTTTATTTGACTCGATTAATCAAGAGGTGAACGCACTAAACAATTTTATTAATATACCTTCAGGAACGATCAGGATAAACGCGCCAAGTATCGCTGTAGAACATATTATTTATCCAAAATTACGCGATTTTTTACCCCGTTATCCGCTGATTAAGGTCGAAATTCAAGCCGATAATAGTTGGGCTGACATTGTTAAACAAGGTTTTGATATGGGATGTCGTTTAGGAAGTGATTTAGCCAAAGAGATGATTGCTGTAAAAATATCACCGCCCTTAAAAATGGCCTTAGTCGCTAGCCCTGAATATTTAATCGGAAAAGTGATACCGAAACAAATTAAAGAGTTAGATGAACATCGCTTAATTGGTATGAGAATATCCTCACAGCACGGAACTGAATTGCCATGGGAGTTTACGCAAGCAGGAAAGATGATTAAATATCATCCTCATTCACAATTTATAATTAATAATCATTTGCATAAGCAAGCAGCTTTAGATGGTTTAGGCATCACTTGGACGGCTAAAGCCGATGTTGAAAAGGAATTAACATCGGGGTCATTAGTTGAGTTGTTAACCGAGTTTGCTATCACTTATGACTCTTTTTACCTTTACTATCCAAGTCGCAAAGGACATTCAAATGTTTTTAAATTGATTATAGATTTGTTAAAGTGTGAGTAACAGTCTTGAATAGTTACTATAATTCATACAGTTAAATTCATTGTTAGAACATGCATTTCTAATTACAGAATTCATTATTTAAGTTTAATGTCCACGTAAAAAGCTTTATGTGTTCAATAGTGTATTTTTTAGTTACTCTAAAAAGTACACTATTAATAATAAATTATAGACTAGTATTTAATAGCAAAAAAGGGGCGTTTTGTGCCCCTTTTATAATATTTTATATACAATTTATAGCCGATTTCTATCAATTCCTCAACGTATAATAGGTAACAAATTAACGCTTGTTAAGTACTTCTAAAAAAGGCATGACACTATTGTTTGGCATAAAAACTCGATCATTATTCTTTTCTTTGTTAAGGATAGTTGGATCAATCTCATAACCTAAAAGATTAGAAAGAATATATTTATTCATAAGCCCGCTTAAATAGCCGTCTTGTCCCCGAAACGATTCAATAAATTGGCAATTATATCGCTGATTGGTTGATATAAACATAAAAGGGATTAGAAATTGGTCAACGTTGTCACCTATACCATGCCCAACATTCACAATTTCGCCATGATCCGAGGTATAAATAACGGTATAGTTGTTACTATATTTATTAATAACATCATATAATGCTTTGATTGTACGGTCGGTATGATGAATAGTTAAATCATATTCTTCGACATCAGGTAAAGCCAGTTTATCAATTTCATCATAACCATTTGTATAGGGTTGATGGCTACCGCGCAAATGCACAAAAATAAATTTTTTTGGAGAATTATCTTTTTGTAGGGTGTCTTCTAATAATTGACTTAAACTGACATCCAAAAGATCTTCACTAAAAGTGATAACATCGCTTTTACGTGCAATAAAACCAAATTTAGTATTAAATGTACCTTGAATTCGTTGCCCAGCCGATGCTAACCAGTAGGTTTTGTAATGATTGAACTTAGCCATCTCAATAATCGATTTATTATCAAATAAATTATCATTACTTTCGGGCACATTGAATGAAAGTGTCATTGGTATAGAATCCCGGGTTAAAGCGGCGGCTGAGTGGCTGTTTGGGATAATACATCCGCCATTTTGACTAAAAATATTGCTCATGAAAGGCGTAGTTTGCTGATGATAACCATAAGCGCTATAGCGGGAAACTAAAGACGATTCGCCCATAATAAATACGATCAAGTCGTTATCAGGCTTATTAGGAGGTAAAATCACAGCTTGATTAAATTTCTCAATTTCATTGGTATTTGAATAGATATCAGTTGATGCATAACTAGCAAAAAGATAAGATAAATTACCCAATGCCGCTGGATAAATTCGACGAACTATCTCAGCAGTAGTTTTATAGTTGCCTCTCTCGATTTCAGACTTTTCTGCTAAATTTTGTGAAAAAACAATAAAAAAAAGTAAAATTAAATACAATATTAATGGAATAACAGGTCTAAATTTAACAGTAATTGCTTTTCTTAAAATAAATAAAATAAGAAAAGTTGCAATAAATGCGGGGCCAGCTATGATTAAAACTTGTTTAGACATTGACAATATTTCATAAGAACTGGTTTCTACTATAGAGTCGAGAACGGTATCTGATATTACCTGCCCGTAATAAATAAAATAACTTATTTCTAGTAAAAACAAAAATAGAAAAAGCGAGCCAAGAGCAAATATAAAATAATTACGGCTAAGAATGCATGTATGTAAAAGAATAATAAAACATAAAGTTGTTATCAAAACGGCATAAAATATAGGTTCCTTAAAAATAAATTTGCTGCCAATAACATCAGATGTTAAATAAGAAAAAATAGCACTAAAAACGATATAAACCAACAATAAAATGAAAGAAAGATTCCATTTAATTTTAAAAAATTTCATTATATTACCCTATTATATTTTTACCATATTAGGTTAACTTATTGTTCTATTTGTGATTATTAGCTTGTACTAAATAAATTTTTTTAAAAACTTAATACATTTATTGAAAAAATAACAATGATAAAAAATTTCTCAACGTATAGTAAGTAACAAATTAATGTTTGTTAAGTACTTCTAGAAAAGGCATGACACTGCTGTTTGGCATAAAAACTCGATCATTGTTTTTTTCTTTGTTAAGGATAGCCAGATCAATCTCATAGCCTAAAAGATTAGATAGAATATATTTATTCATAAGCCCACTTAAATAACCATTTGGTCCCCGAAATGATTCAATAAATTGACAATTATATCGTTGATTGGTCGATATAAACATAAAAGGGATTAGGAACTGATCAATGTTGTCACCAATACCATGCCCAACATTCACAATTTCGCCATGATCCGAAGTATAAATAATGGTATAGTTGTTACTATGTTTATTGATAACATCATATAATGCTTTGATTGTACGATCGGTATGATGAATAGTTAAATCATATGCTTCGGCATCAGGTAAAGCCAACTTATCAACTTCATCATAACCTTTATAGGGTTGATGGCTACCGCGCAAATGTACAAAAATAAATTTTTTTGGAGAATTATCTTTTTGTAGGGTGTCTTCTAATAATTGACTTAAACTGATATCCAAAAGATCTTCACTAAAAGTGATAACATCGCTTTTACGTGCAATAAAGCCATATTTAGTATTAAATGTACCTTGAATTCGTTGCCCAGCCGATGCTAACCAATAGGTTTTGTAATGATTGAACTTAGCCATTTCAATAATCGATTTATTATCGAACAAATTATCATTGCTTTCTGGTACATTGAATGAAAGTGTCATTGGTATAGAATCCCGGGTTAAAGCGGCTGCTGAGTGGCTATTTGGGATAATACATCCGCCATTTTGACTAAAAATATTGGTCATAAAAGGCGTAGTTTGCTGATGATAACCATAAGCGCTATAGCGGGAAACTAAAGAAGATTCGCCCATAATAAATACGATCAAGTCGTTATCAGGCTTATTAGGAGGTAAAATCACAGCTTGATTAAATTTTTCAATTTCATGGGTATCTGAATAAATATCTGTTGATGCATAACTAGTTAAAATATAAGCTAAATTAGCAAGTACAGCAGGATAACTTTTACGAATTATGCTATCACTAGCTTTATAGAAACCTCGCTTAATATCAGGTGTTAATGCGGTGTAATTTACTAGACAATAAATAAGGTAGGACAATATAAGCACATAAATAGTTATAGGAATAAAAAGTTTAAATTTAATACGAACAATTTTTTTAAGAATCAATAAAATAATGAAGTCCGCAATAAGCGCAGGAATTATTATGATCGAAGCTTGTTTAGCCATTGACATTGCTTCATGAGAATTAGTCTCAATAATAGAATCAAGTACTCCTTCTGATATCATTTCCCCATAAAAAATAAAATAACTAATTTCGGATAAAAAAAGGAATAATAATAAAAAGCCAAAGACAACAATAAGCTTATGACAGCTGCAAATACAATTATGTACTATCATAATAAAAATTAAAGTTGTTATTATTGTAATATAGAAAAACAAATCTCCCCAAATAGATTCGGTAGATTTATCATGATAGCTATTATTAAAGCAGTAAGACCAGATAACACTGATAAACGTATAAACCAATAACAATAATATTAAGGGCCGAACTCTTTTTATCCCGCATAATTTCATAAAATATGACCTCATCCTATATTTGTGTATTTACTAGTTAAAAGTGACAGTTGATTTGGTCACTCTAGCCCTCAAATATTCTTTAGAATATCTTACCACGTACAGCCGTCCCGCATTTAATATAAAATATTTTCTATTCTGTTGCTATGTGTTTGTTTATTTTGTTTTTTTAGTGGTTATCTGTTAACATATGTTCTACATATAACGTGCTGTTATTGTTAATTTTTGGCAAAACTATATCATATACAATGTCTTTTTATTTTCTTTTTATTGAAAGATCGATAACCTCTAGTATGTAATAACAAAAAGGAGCTATACTTTTACGCACATTTAATATTTTGTATAAAATTTATAGCCGATTTCTATCAATTCCTCAACGTGTAGTAAGCACAAATTAATGCTTGTTAAGTACTTCTAAAAAAGGCATGACACTACTGTTTGGCATAAAAACTCGATCATTATTTTTTTCTTTGTCAAGGATAGCCGGATCAATCTCATAACCTAAAAGATTAGATAGAATATATTTATTCATAATTCCACTTAAATAACCATCTGGCCCCCGAAACGATTCAATAAATTGGCAATTATATCGTTGATTGGTTGATATAAACATAAAAGGGATTAGAAATTGGTCAACGTTGTCACCTATACCATGCCCAACATTCACAATTTCGCCATGATCCGAAGTGTAAATAATGGTATAGTTGTTACTATATTTATTGATAACATCATATAATGCTTTGATTGTACGGTCGGTATGATGAATAGTTAAATCATATTCTTCGACATCAGGTAAAGCCAACTTATCAACTTCATCATAACCTTTGCTATAGGGTTGATGGCTACCGCGCAAATGCACAAAAATAAATTTTTTTGGAGAATTATCTTTTTGTAGGGTGTCTTCTAATAATTGACTTAAATTAATATCCAAAAGATCTTCACTAAAAGTGATAACATCGCTTTTACGTGCAATAAAACCAAATTTGCTATTAAATGTACCTTGAATTGCTTGCGCAGCCGATGCTAACCAATAGGTTTTGTAATGGTTGAACCTAGCCATTTCAATAATCGATTTATTATCGAACAAATTATCATTGCTTTCGGGCACATTGAATGAAAGTGTCATTGGTATAGAATCCCGGGTTAAAGCGGCGGCTGAGTGGCTATTTGGGATAATACACCCGCCATTTTGACTAAAAATATTGGTCATAAAAGGGGTAGTTTGCTGATGATAACCATAAGCGCTATAGCGGGAAACTAAAGACGATTCGCCCATAATAAATACGATTAAGTCATTATCATACTTATTAGGAGGTAAAATCACAGCTTGATTAAATTTCTCAATTTCATTGGTATTTGAATAGATATCTGTTGATGCATAACTAGCCAAAAGATAGGATAAATCGCCAAGCACAGCAGGGAATATTGTTCGAATTACACTAACACTACTTTTAAGATGACCATTTTTAATGTCAGACTTTAGTGATGACTTAGTTACTAGGAATAAAAGAACAACGGATAGTATAAGTATATACAAAGATAGGGGGACAAAAATCCTAAATTTAACGAAAATTAATTTTTTAAGAACAAATAAAATAAGAAAGGTTGTAATAAATGCAGGACCTATTATGAGCAAGGCCTGTTTAGTCATTGACATCACTTCGTGAGAATTAGTCTCAATAATAGAATCAAGTACTCCTTCTGATATTATTTCCCCATAAAAAATGCAAAAACTGATTTCAGATAAAAAAAGAAATAAAAATAAAGAGCCAAAGGCAACAATGGGTTTATGACGACTACTAATGCTTGCATGTACTAACACAATAAAGCATAGAGTTGTTATTGTAATTAGATAAAAAAAAGGATTTTCAAAACAAAATCCATCCCGCTGTGCACCAGACTTAGTAAGGTAAATAAAAGCAAAAATAGCACTAATGAAAGTATAGATTAACAGTAAAATTAAACGGGAACTTCTTTCAATTCCATATGATTTCATAGTATATCTTAGTTATCTTATCGTTATTTTGTAAAAATTATAATAATCAATTATATTTTTTCAATTAAATTTTATTAAATAGAGGACATTATTGTATTTTTAAAAATACATGTTTTTGAAAAAAAAGAAGTAATATTATCTTGTCAATGGTCAATATTTACACGATAACCATGATGTGAATTATAAAAATACAATTTTCGATTGATAGCTAGTCATTTTAATTTTATTAGTGTAAGATATGTACACTTCTTGATAAAGAGGTATAAATTTTTAGTAATAATTTTAAAAAATATTTAAAAGGAGAAAATAATGATGTATTTATCAGCAATTCGTTCTCAAGCAAGAAATTTCTTAGGTAAATTTGTTAAAAATGAGCAAGGCGTAACAGCAATTGAATATGCAATTGTTGCAGCAGGTGTTGCTACTGTTGTATTCGTTGTCTTTAAAGGTGATGGTCCAGTAGCGTCAATGTTAAGTGAAGTTTTTAGTACTTTAAAAACTAAAGTAACTTCTACAATCAATGCGGTATCTACTGCTGGTTAATTTAGTTTGAAGATAATGTATTATTATCTTTGTTAAGTTAAAGTTACTAGCACGAGTTAAAGTGCTAGTAACTTTTTTGTAATGTAAAAAATAATATAATAAATGTTATGGCTAATGGACAATCTAAGTTTTCTGAAGAATGGGGTAGAGTTCGTGATTTAGTTTTTCAAGTGCTTGATCTTGATTTAATTGAGCAATTAAAAAACGAACCCAATCGAGTTTTGCGTGAAATTCAAACAATAATCAGAGATATTGTTAATTCTGGTAATGCTTATATTACTGCCGATGAATCTGGTGTATTGGCTGGTATGATTTGCGATGAAATTATTGGTTATGGTCCAATTGACTCATTAATGAAAGATGAAACGGTTAATGATATTTTAGTCAACGGTCCTTATAGTATTTATGTTGAACGGGGCGGGGTCCTTGCCAAAACGGATAAGTTTTTTATAAACGAACGTCAACTACTTGATATCGCAAGACGTTTAGTCAATAAAGTTGGTAAAAATATTGATGAGGCACATCCTTTAGTCGATTCACGGATGCCCGATGGTAGCCGACTTAATGTTGTTATTCCTCCAGTTGCCATTGATGGAACGTCGATGTCAATTCGTAAATTTGGTACTGGCCGTCGAACATTTCATGACTTGATCAACTATGGTTCACTAAATGAGGACATGGCTAATTTTTTAGTTATCGCTGCTCGATGTCGAATGAATATTATTGTTTCAGGTGGAACAGGTTCTGGTAAAACAACAATGCTTAATGCACTGTCTGGATTTATTGGTGAACATGAGCGAACTATTACACTTGAAGATGCCGCTGAATTAAAGTTGCAGCAAGATCATGTGCTTAGAATGGAAACCAAATCAGGTGGTGAGGATGGTCGTGGAAGAGTAACTATGCAAAATCTCTTAGTTAATGCATTGCGTATGCGACCAGATCGAATTATTTTAGGGGAGTGCCGTGGTGAAGAAGCTTTTGAAATGCTTCAAGCTATGAATACGGGGCACAATGGTTCAATGTCGACATTACACGCCAATACTGCTAAAGATGCTTTATCTCGATTAGAAAGTATGATCATTATGGCTCAACCTGAATTACCTATTGTTGCAATTAGACATTATATTGCTTCTTCCGTTAACTATATTATTCAGGCTTCACGCCTTCCAGATGGACAACGTAAAGTAATGAGTATTACTGAAGTTATGGGATTAGAATCCGATAATATTGTTACTCATGACGTTTTTAAGTTTAAAATTCATGACGAAAGAGATGGAAATGGTAAGATTCAAGGTGAATTTGTCTGTAATGGATTAGTTAGGCGATCTGCACTTTATGATAGTGCTCAATATTATGAAATGTCAGATGTGTTAGAAAAACTAATGTTAAATGCAGTAGGTTTAAAAACATGATTTTACTTCTTTCGCTTGTACTTATTTTTGTTGCCGTTATAAATATTTTTGCATTGCATCGCCGTAGTGGGCGATTACAAGTATTTTATAATGTCGAAACTAAAAATACTTCGTTATCAAGTTTGGTCGAAAGGCAATTATCTCAAAAAAAGCAATCCTTTTGGGAACGCATCAGCTTTAATATTAAAATGATGATTAGATCTGATTACAATTTTCTTGTAATGGGGCAATCAAAAAGTCGGTTGTTTGTTTATATTTTTGCAGGTACAGTTGCGGGTATCATATTGAATGAAAAGTATATTAACTATAATAGCTATTTTGCTACTTTAGCTAGTATTATTATCACAATTGTTATAATTATTTTTATAAAAAAAAGAAAGTTAAAAAAAGAGTTTTACGATACATTTCCTGAAGCATTAAACACCATTACAGGTGTTGTGTCATCTGGTGGCGCAATAACAACAAGTTTTAAAACGTGTGGAAATTCTATTGGTGGAATTGTTGGTGAAGTAATGAAGGATGTGGATAGCCGAATTGAAATTGGTGAAAATATTGAGGATGTGTTGATAAGATCTTATTTAAGGCTTCCATTTCCAGAATATTATTTTTTTATTCTGACAGTAATGGTTAATCTAGATAGTGGTGGAGAATTAAAAGAAGTTCTTAGTCGGTTAACAAAAATGTTAATAAACAATCGAATTTTAACTAAAACTAGAGACGGTAAAACGGCTGAATTAAGAATGACTATGAAAATACTAGGCGGTATGCCTTTTGCTTTTGTATTTATTCTTAAATTTGCTTCACCAGCAAATTATGAACAATTGGTTGGCACAACAGCTGGTCATTATGTTTTATATTATATATTTGGTAGTGTTGCTATTGGGCTTTTCATTATAAAAGGAATGGTTAGTAAGGTCATTTAAATTATGATGAATTTATTAAATATATTAATTCCCATTATTTTAATTTTTATAAGTAGTAGAGAATTAGTCTGCTTATATTTGTTGCATCAAAGAAAAGAAAAACTTAATTTGTTATTAAATAATGAAAATGAAGAAAAGAGAGCACCTAAAAAGCATATTAACCAAAGAAACCTTGCTTTTGAGAGGCTCGCTGCAAAAAATAGTATAAGCTTAACTTTTTTGCGTCGTTTTCAAGAACAAAATAGTTGGAAGATTTACGCTATTATTATCGGATTTTCATTTTTTTATCTTGTGAATCAAGTATTTTCTTTTATTGAACTTAGTTCAAATATATTACTAATTGTATTATTCTTTATTATTATTATAGTCATTATTCTGCCTGATAGATTAGTAAAAAAACAGACAGAAAAAAGAATTAAAAGAATTTCACAAGATTTACCATTGATCATTGATATGATGGCAATTATGGTGAAATCAGGCATGACAGTCGAAAATGGTTTTAGATATTTAAGCACGAAAGTAAAACCAATTAATAGGGATGTGGCAACTATTTTAGAAAGAGCTTGTTTAATGATGGATGTTAATGGTATCGAGCTCGCTATTGATTTAATTTTGAAAGAAGTACCGTGTAAAGAAGTCAGAATGTTTTGTATTACTTTAAAAAGGAGTATTAGTTATGGTAATTCGATTTATGACGCTTTATTAGAATTATCAGCTGAAATCAGAGAAGTACAAAAATTAACAATAGAAGAAAGAATCGCTGCTATTGCAGCTAAAATGACAATGCCGATGATGGTATTCTTTTTAGTTCCTGTTCTTGTTGTTGTAGTTGCGCCAGTTATTATGAATATTATATCGACATTAAGTCAGATGAATAATTAGGGATCTAGAGATAATGAATGATTTTTTAAAATTCTGTAAACCAAAAGTGTTAATAAATCCGAAATTTATTGCGGTATGTTCAATATTGTTTGTTGCTACTGGATGTCAAAATAGTACCTTAAGATACGATTTAAATGAGCAACAAAAAATTTTCATTCATGAAACCACAAAAAATTATGGCGGTTTAATTGAGCTTTATAAACAACGTTTACAAAAATCTGATACTGAAGATACAAGATATAAACTTGCTCAAGTCTATTACTTATCTAATGATTATGAAGCGGCAAAAAGGACATTAACTCCTGTTTTGAATAAGAGCAAAAATGATAATCTTTTTGTTTTGTATGGTCATGTTGAATCAAAAATGAGGAATAATGATACTGCATTAGAATATTTAGACAAAGCAATCACGATTAATCCTAAAAATGGTGAAGCATATAATGTAAAAGGTATTGTTTTGTTGAAAAAGAAACAATATGATGCTGCACGATATTCATTCAATCTAGCTAGAGAAAACTTTTATGATGAGAACAAAGTCACAAATAATCTAGCTATGCTATCAATTTTGAATCAAGATTATAATGAGGCTTATAAGCACTTAAATATTTTATATACAAAAGGGTATCGTGACCAAACCATTCTTCATAACTTGCTTTACACGTTGGTTAAATTAAATAAAATTCAATTAGCTAAGTCATTTTGTTTAGGGCATAGGTTATCTAATGAGCCAGAAATATTAATTCAAGAACTAAAACAGATCGAGCCAATTAAAGCGATTAAATTTAATGAAATTGTGCCATCGCAAAGTGATAATCAAAAGCAGTATACAATTGAAAAAACGGCATCACAAAAGGTTAATAAAACGGACAAAAAAGTTATTAAGTCTGAAAAAGTAACTAATTCACAAACAACTGATAAGTCGGAAATTAGTACTAAATTATCGAGTGTGGCTAAATTAGATTCAGAAACTGAATCCAAAACAGCTTCTCAAGCTACCGCAACTAATTCAACAGTTGTTAATAATACCGATTCTAAACAAAATAATCAGGTCAATCAGGCGACGAATCAATCGACTATTTTAGCTGTTCGATCTGGTGAACATCGAAAATTTAGTAGAATAACTTTTGAAACAGTTAGTCCATTAAATAAAAATCAATATGTAATTGAAAAAATTTCACCAACAGAGTTCAAATTATCGTTATATGACGTAACCCTTCCTAGCAAAGGAATAAATTATATCATTAACCAAATTTCTCGTAGTGACCGTGATTTTGCTAATGTTACGGGAACTTTAACTGCCGAAAAAACATTAGTTTTACAAATAAAAACAAAACAGGACTCAATAGTGAAGGATTTCGATGCAGGCCCTAATTCTAACGGTAAAGCTCATTGCTTTGCATTCGATTTTTATTTAGAGAATAAATAAGTGCAAAAAAAATAATAACAATAGATATAAAATTTTAGGGAGTTTGCATGAAACAAAAAAAAATAATTATTCTATATATATTAATGTTAGTTGTGGGACTGGCATTACTATTTACTAAATCATCGCCTGAGCCTGCTGCAGAGCCTATAGTTCAGCAACCAGTTCAAGTTAAAGAAGAACCTAAAAAAGAAGAACCTAAAACAGAAATCATAACCGTAGCAGCTGCTAAACGTAGTATTAGTAAAAGTAAAATTTTGACTAAGGATGACTATTATTTTAAATCGATAGAAGTCAAAATTGGGTCTAATGACAAATCCAAATATATAGGCGATGCAACAGAAATCGATGCTTATGTTGCTAAAAATAATATTGCCAAAGATGCATTTATAGAAAGAAGTTTTATTGCTGCACCTAATTCAGAGGAATACTTAATGTCAGCGATAAAAGAAGGAAATTATATGTTTCCATTCAAATTGGATCAAATTGATTCATACTTGGTAAAAAATCTAAAGAGTGGCGATCTTGTCGATCTTTATATATTTTACAGTGATGATGAAATAGCTAAGTCTAATACTAATAGTAAAAATTATAAAGAAGATAGATTAGTTTCACCTAGTGATGATTTTGTTAAAAATCGCATAAAACCAATTATTGTTGGTAAAAAGATTCTCTATATTGATCTAGGAGATACAATAGATCAAAAATTTCAGAGAAGAGAGGTAGGGCAAGTTCAATTAGAACTTTCAAATCAAGAAATTAAATTATTAAGAACACTAATGACTAATTCCACAGTTATGATGTATCCAAGTACTTATAAACAAAATGTTGATGATGGATTACGTTTGTTAAGTGATAAAGAAAAGAAATGGCCATTAACTGATAAAGCTATTTTCTCAAAGAAAAAACAAATTAATTTGCTAAAAGGGAATTAAGAATGCTAATAAAAGTTAAACCAATTATGAACAAAATCAAACTGCTAGTTTGTTTATTATCAATTAGCTTCTCTCCGTTGGTTTTTGCTAATACTCACAATTTACAGATTGGGCAAAGTAAAACAATTGTTTTACCTGAAAATGTAGGTACGGTTTTTATTAGCCAAGATAGCGTGGCAAATTATGAAGTTGTTGATGGTAAATCGCTAATTATATATGGTAAACAAAATGGTAGAACTAGCTTACTTGTTTATGATGATGCAAATAATATTATCATTAATGACACCATTAATGTCGATCCACTTTTATCTCAGATTACACATAGACTAGCGCAAAACTTTCCAAATAGTAGCGTAACAATAGATCGTTACGATAACGGTGACCCAAGTGGTAGATTTGTTTATGTACTAAATGGTACTGCACCCGATACTACAACAAAAGGAAAAATCATGGCGCTTGTAGGTACACTTGTTGGACAAAATGCAGAGCGAATACGGAATAAAGTAACGGGTGAAGATTTTGTCAACCAAGAACTTACATTTCAAGATTACTATGTATATAACAATATTATCGATAATATTAGGGTAATTGAAGAGTATCAAGTTAATGTCAGATTGACTTTTGTTGAAGTTAGCAAAACTTTTACTGATTCATTGGGTATAGAGTGGCAAAGCTTAACTTTGGATAGTATGGGCAAAGGTCAAGATTTTAAGATGAACAATATTGGCGAGTTTACTCTATTAGGTCTAAAAAAAGGGTTTAATATCCATAATATTACTACAATGATTCGTGCTATAAAAAATGATCGCCTAGCTAAAATTTTAGCACAACCTAATTTATCTGTATTATCTGGCGAAAGTGCAGCATTTCTTGTTGGTGGTGAGATTCCCATTGTGACTAAAGGTAAAGATGGTGATTCTGAAGTTACCTATAAAGAGTATGGTATTAAATTAAATATCAGTACTAAAGTAAACAATGACAAACGTATTAGATTATTTATTAATAACGAAGTGAGTTCGGTTGCAGGTTCATATGCTTTTAATAACTATAATATACCGACTTTACAAACTCGAAAAACAAGTTCTACCATTGATTTATCTGATGGTGACAGCTTTGTTATTGCTGGATTAATTAGTGAACAGGACTCAGAAACATTATCTCGTATTCCTTTTGTTAGTGAGATTCCTATTTTAGGAGCATTGGCTCGTAGTACTACAACAGGTCGTGAAAAGACTGAAATGGTCGTATTTGCAACAGTTAATTTAGTTACACCTAATAATAGTTTTGATGGTGTAGAATTACCAATTTTAGAGCGAACAGATGCAGTAAATAGTTTCTTTAATATCAAGAATAATATGAATAAACAACGACGAAACACAGTACCAATATCTAATGAAAGTGAAAAGTTTATTAACGATATGGGTTTTATTGAATAAACAATTAGTGAGATTCTTATGCAATTATTTGGTAATAAAAAAGATAAAGATATATCAAAAGAACCATCACAAGAATTTGTAGTTGGACGCATTTCTGGTTTTCAGATCGCTATTTTAAGCAAAAGAGCTGAATTGATTGAAAATATTCGTTCGGTGCTTTTCCTTTATAATGTGTTAGCCATGGAGATCTTCTCATTAGAATTATCTGAATTAAAAGAAGACCCACGTTGGAATAAATATGATGCTATTATTTTAGATATTAAAGATGAAGATGATGCCGAGCTATTATCAGAAAATATCAATCGTTTTTTTCCAATTCAAGCATCAACAATACTTGTTGGTAGCTATGATTCAATCCAGTTTTCTGAATTTTTATTAAAAAAAGGAATTCATTTTTTATTAGAAAATACACAATTAGAGAAAATTCCTGATATCTTACACTCAAGGAGTATTACTCCACCAGGTTCAAGCCAAAGAGTAGGTAGCGTTATTACATTTTTAGGTTGTAAAGGTGGAATTGGCACTTCATCATTAGCAGTTCATACACTAAAAAAAATTAGCTCATTAACAAATTATCCGCTTCTTTATATCCAAGGTGCAACTACAAGTCCTAATGCAGACTTTTTATTTGAAACACCAATTCCTCAAGATGGTTCAATTGTTGATATTGAAATGTCTTTACGAGTAAAAGTTGAAATTGCTGATAAGGCTTGGAAATATGATGATCTAAATTCAGGTCAATTCAATATTACTGTTATTGATCAAAATATGGGATTACAATCTTCGTTTAAGCATTTTGATGAAATCATAAAGCTTTCAAACATTGTGTTTATTGTAATAAATAGAGATCCCTTTTCAATCAAAGTTGCTAAGAGAATTTTGGAAGAAATTGCACGTATTAGTACACAAAATACGGATTTATTAAATAAACGTTTTTTGGTTTGTTTAAATGAAAACCTTCCTTATGATAAAAAAAATGCTTTGCAAAATGAGGATATTGAAGAATTCTTAGGTAGAAATATCGATTTTACACGTAAATTTATTCCTAGATTAGATAAATTCAAAAAAGCACATACTAGCAGTGAAATAAATGAAATGGCTGCGGCTATTATTGGTAATAAAAAAGTCAAAAAAAATAAACAAAAGATGTCTTTTTCAATATTAAAGAAAAAGAAAGATTAATCGTTCATATAATAGAGTAGAGCAAAAATTATGTTTAAATATTGGAAATTATTCTTCGGTCAAAAAAATGCAAGTGTTTCGATAGAGTTTGCAATTGTTTTTCCTTATTTAATTGTTCTATTTTTATTTGTACTAGAATTTAGTCGAATTATGATTATTGGTTCGGCTTTAGATCTGGTGACTACAGAAATAACTAGAAAAACGGCGATTTCTCAAAATGCAAACTATAATCAACAGTTACAGGAATTGATTAATTCTGAAGTGCCTTTATGGCCTTATATAGCAGATCCTCAAAAATTTGAAATAACTGTGAAATATTGTAAAAAAATTGATGAGGCAATTAATAATAATTGCCTAAATACTCCAGTTAGCGATGCTCCAATACTATTATTTGAATTGAAGTATGACTACAATGCTATATTCTCCAAGCTGTTTGGTCGTATACTTGACAGTTCTCTGGAAAAGAAGACTATTGTTTACCGTGAGTTTTATTAAAATAATTGATAATTAAAGGAATGAAATAGCAAATGAGATATTCTGATAATTTTTTTCGTAATAAAGACGGTATAATTTCAATAGAGTTTGCAGCATGTTTTTGTTTGTTTTCACTTTTAGTATTTATTATCTATGATACTTACAGCAGTATCATGTTACAAAATAGATTAGAGCGGGCAAATTATACTGTAGCTTCTATTTTTCGTGAAAGATCAGCAATTTATCCAGTTATAAAAGGCTCGACAGTTCAAGAGGTGGCTGCATTATGTGCTGATTCTAACACCTGTTTTAATTCTCATGAGTTATTTGATGGTACTCAAGTGGAAGAACTCAGCCGACTAGCAAGTTCATTACTAAATGGACGTAATGTTACTTTAAAAGTTGATAGTTTATTTATTTTTCAAGATGTTGCTAACCCTAAAAGCTTGGCTCATGCGCAACTTGTTAATCTAAGCGTTGGATCTTGCTCCTCAGGTGTATGTAATGATGGGGGTGTTGGGGACTATTTTAATTCATTACCCAGTATGACTGATAATTCAAATAACTCACTTACTGACTATTCCAAACTTGTTCCGTATGTTGAACGCGTTGTTGATCCGACAACAGGATTAGCAGGACGTTGGATTCCTTTATATCGAGTTAGTATGTGTATAGTTAACGAAGAAAGCCTTTATTTAAAATGGTTTAATTCAAGCAGAAAAGCTACTGATACTTTACCAAATTTATGTAGCAATATTGTAGTGTTATCACGATGTAATGATATTTCAAGCTCTGATGGAAATTGCCCAATTTATTATCGGTAATCAACACACTTTTGAGAGTATTATATGAACCATAATAGACATAAACAAATTAATTATAAGAAATCTTTTTTTAAGTGTTCTTCAGGGAGTGCTGCTATAAGTTTCGCCTTGATGTTTCCTGCAATGCTAATTTGTATGTTAGTTTCAATAAATCATACTCAAACAATGCGCGACCGTGCAAGGATCTCTGAAGCGACTAACGAAGCTTCGTTGGCAATTGTCGCATTAAATAATGAAAATGCTGATAAAACAGCAATTGAGCAAAATCGCAAAATGGCATTGAACTATATTAATTATTTTGTTTATCAAAAAATTAGTGATGATTTAGTAGAAGATGCCGATGCCTATATTAATATAGAATATAATAAAAACACAAAGGTATATAGCATTGCCTATAAACAGAAAGTTGATTCCTTAACAAGTAGTAAAGACAAAGGAAAAGTTGGTGAGTTAAATCAATCTATGATTGTTAGCAATAAAACTGAAAGTTATGGTAATACCAAGAAATTTGATAGATATGACTCATTTGATATTGCTTTTATTAGTGATTTTTCAGGTTCAGCAACATGCAAATATGACGATCCAAATTGTAATGATTACTCTCCTCAAAATGGAAATAGTGATCAGCAACGCCTTCAATATATGAAAAAAGCAATAGCTGATATTATTCGTAATTTTCAAAGATCTTCAGAGATTAAATTCGCATTAGTTCCTTATGATATTGGTGTGCCCGTTAAGCTGGATGCTAAAAACCCAGCAGGTGGAGAAAGTTACGGTTGTTCAGTTATGTACAAATTACAAAGCCCTTATGATAAAGTTGATTATAACTTTTGGGCAAATAAAAACATTGCATATGCTAGATGGAGTAATTTAAAAGAAAGCGGAGGGATGAGTGAGAACTATTCAGATTATGACTATTTAGGTAAATATGCGAACACGGTTACTTATTATTTAGATTATTTTAATTATCGTTATTATTCACAAATAATTGGGCCAGCAAAAGGATTAAATAATGATAGTGCCTTAGAGCGCAGTGGATTGTGCCGTAATAGACATCAAGCTGATGTGCTTAATATGGGAGCAGCAAGATATGCTTGTGGTGAAGATAGTCCCGATTATCCATTGCGTGCTGAAAATAGGAAAACTATTGAAAGCCAATATGCTAAGGTTGTTCAACTATATGATTACATGTTTTCGGGAAAATATTCTGATGTACATTATTCATTTGCTAACACTGCAACTGTTGATGTACAAGGTACAATTGATACATTGTTCAGTGGTATAAAAAGCAATACAATAACATTTAATCGACCTATTTCGCCTACTGTTGGTGATTTTTCGCCATTTTTTGGAATGTGCCAATCGCCTTTATATAGTAATAACATAATGAGCGAAACGGTGATCAATTTGCCAACTAACCATCGAAGGTTTTTAGAAGCATCAAAGCATATTGGAACATTTAAGACGTCCCCTCATTTAGTCCCTTTTAGTAAAAATGGAAATAATAATACAGATTTACTAAATTATATCCAGAATGGGAATTGGCAACCAGGCGGAGGAACAGACACTATAACAGCCTTGTTAAGGACAGTTCCAGTAATGGCAAATGGCTCTGCTAATAATAAAATGATGATTATTATTACAGACGGTAAAGACGATGCTGGTGCAGATATTCTTAGAGATAATTTTTTGGATAAAAGTGTTTGCCAAGCAATAACGGCTGGATTAACTTCAGCAACTAATAAAAATAACGGCTATATTGAAAAAGCAGCTAATACGGCGACGATCCACTATATAAAACTCGATCCTAATGCAGGCAATTTAACAACCGATGAACAGTATGAACAAGTATACGGGAAATGGTTTACTAAATGTATGAATGGCAATAGAGAATATTTACACGAGGCTCAAGATTATCAGAGTTTATTTGATACTATGGTAAAAATTATTCAGACAGAGACGGGTAATTTTGTTAATAAAGATGAATCTAATCAATAATGAAATAGAGGTTACTCTAAATGAAACTAATTAAGTTAATGGTATTATTTGCATCATGTTTATGCTTTTCATTATTTGCAAACGAAAAAAGTGATGCCGTCGTGTTGACTACAAAATCATCAGCAATAAAGGTTCCGACTGCAGCTAACTCTGTTGATACAGTTGTTACGATAGAAAATGGCGAGGTTTGGGTCTGGGGCTATAGAAATAACGGTATGCAAGGTAATGGAGAATTTGTTAATGCTAAAGCTCCACCCGCTAGGGCTAGTATTCTTGTCGATAAAGGTGTTTATATTACGCAAGTAGCTTCTGGAATTCACCATTTGATTGCTCTTGATGATCAAGGTAATGTCTGGGGATGGGGGCAAAATGGTGTTTATGAAGCAGGAGGTTATAAGACTACACCTTGGTTTCTCAAAACTCCTAGTTTAGTTTTGGAAGGTAAAGATGTTGTTATGATTAATTGTGGAGAATATACTTCTTTTGCTCTAACTCGAAGTGGAGAGGTTTATGCTTGGGGAACTTCATTTTGGGGTCAAATGGCAAATGGCAAGACGGGTACTATACCAACTGAAGTTCATCGTATTCCTCAATCATATTTTCACGATAGTCCAATTGTATTGATTGGGGCGGGTTATGAATCTGCCTGGGCTATAAACGATCGTGGTGAAGTTTTTGCATGGGGAGATGAAGAAAATGAACAATATGGTCACCAAAAGCTTAAAGGAGGGGGATGGGGGCATGACTTGCGAACCTATCCTATACAAATTACTAGTCTGCCGTCAGGTATTAGTGGTGAAGATATAGCAACTATTACGGGAGGAAACCGTTACACTGCTTTTTTAACTTCGGAAGGCGAGGTGTACGCTATGGGAGCTGCTAATCATCTCGGTATTGGATTTGGTTATTTGAATGCTACCCTATACGAACCTGAATTGTATCTTGATGATGTAGAGGGAAAGCCCTATAAAGTTAGGTTTGATTCGAGTGTTCCTATTCCTCAGTTTGTTATGGATGATGTTAATACGCTTTATTGCCGATATGGAGGATGTGTTGCGATCACTAATGAGAATGAAATATTTACATGGGGGGTGACGCTTCCAGCTCATGAAGAAAGAAGTTCCCTTTGGCAAATAATGTATGGTTATAAAGCTATGAAAAGAGAAATTATTGGTAATTTGACCAAAGTTGATGGTGGTAAAGAGCATATAGTTTATTGGAATGATGAAGGACAAGCTTTTGGGGTAGGATGGAATAATCACAGTAAATTTGGTAACACATCATTCCCTGTTTTTTGGCCAGGCAAAGAATTAAAATTTGTCACAGATGAGATGAAAAAAGTTTATGGTAAAGATTTTGTTCCTGGTCAAGGATAAAGACTATAATGATTAGCCAAGAATTAATTAATGATATTATTATTCTAGCTACTTGGGCATGTTTGTTATTTTCTTGTTATACGGATTTAAAATATCGAACTATCTCAAATAAAATTGTTATAATAATATTCATTTTAGTTATTTTGAATTTTGCCCTTGGCAAAGGGCATCTAGATTATATTGCATCAGCTATATTTTTAATTTGCGGTCTATTCATGTTTTATTGCCGACTTGTTGGTGCTGGAGATATAAAATTAATTACTGTTCTTTTGATCTCTATTCCAATAAATAGTGTTCCGTTTTTCTTAGTCGTTATCACCTTTTTGGGGTTACCAATGGCAATCATTGCAATAATATACAGATCCTTCAAAAAAAAATCTGTTACATTGCCTTATGGGCTTGCCATTAGTGGTAGCTATTTTTTAACATCAATAACCTTATTTGAGGTTATACTGTAATAACTTACTTGTAGCTAACTTCTCAAATATAATGGCATTTTTATAATAAATATCAATGTTTCCCATCCCCAAGAAGGCGGGTGGGAAACTCTTTTTTAACCTGCAAGCACTTAATAACTGTTATTCCTTAAAAATATTTAAAATAATCTTACACAAAACTATATAAACATTATTATGTTTTAGTCACTTTTAATAAAAAATTTATCACCTTATTTTAAGAATATGTATATATACCATTTTGGTGCATATCAGGTCTTTATTAGAGTATTATAAGTTTATTACTTTTTAATGATGAATCATTATAATTATTTTTAATTAGTTTTTTGCTTAAAAAACAGTAATTATATTAACTAACATTTATCAAACTTTGTTTAAGTTATGGCATAGTTATTGCTTATAAATAACATTGGATAGATTTGTAATTATAAATATTTAGAGGAAACATCCGTATGGAAAATCATAGCAGTAGTACTGTTGCTTTTGTTAAAAATCGGCGTGCTTCATTAATCAGTGCTATTTTTTTAATGGCAACATCAGCAATTGGCCCAGGCTTCATTACTCAAACCGCTACCTTCACCGTTACGCTTGGTACTGCTTTTGGATTTGGTATTTTAGCCTCTATTATTATCGATTTTGTTGTTCAGCAAAATATTTGGCGAATTGTAGCATTAACCAAAATGAACTCTTCAGATATAGCTAATGCAACCATTCCATTTAGTGGTTATTTGCTAGCGGTGTTAATTATATTTGGTGGATTAGTATTTAATATTGGTAATATAGCTGGTGCAGGTTTAGGTTTAAATGCATTGGTTGGCCTTGATCCTAAATGGGGAGGGGCAATTAGTGCACTTTTAGCGGTTTACATATTTTCTTCCCGTAAAGCGAGTCATTTTATAGATCGTTTGATGATTGGTTTTGGTTTGTTGATGATTTTTTTGACACTGTTTGTGGTATTCGCATCGCATCCACCGATTGGTCAAGCTTTAAAAGAGACAGTGCTTCCAAGCCATGTTGATTTTGCTTCAATTACGACCATCGTTGGTGGGACAGTTGGCGGTTATATTTCTTACGCAGGCGCTCACCGTTTACTTGATAAAGGTATGGTTGGTGTAGAGCATATTGATTATGTTTCAGGCGCAGCCACAAAAGGAATTGTCGTTGTTGGTTTAATGCGTTACATTTTATTTTTAGCGATTTTAGGTGTCGTGGCAAGTGGTGTGACAATTGATATTTCAAGTTATGCTGCTAACCCTGCATCGCAAGCATTTCAAGCGGCTTTGGGAGAGTTTGGATTGCGCCTTTTTGGTTTGATTTTATGGGCAGCAGCCATCACTAGTGTTATTGGGGCAGCTTATACTTCAATGACATTTATTACTCCGTTTAAACGTACTATTACAGACAGACAACGTCAGTTTGCTACCATTATTTTTATTGTTGTTTCGCTTGCAATTTATTTAATTATGGGGACTGCACCTATATCATTACTTGTTTTTGCCGGTGGTTTTAATGGCTTAGTTTTACCGCTTGGTTTGACCATTTTTGTGTATATTGGTTGGCGACGTGCTGATCTTATGTCAGGGTATCATTATCCAAGATGGTTATTGTTGTCAGGTTTAGTTGTGTGCGCAATTACTTGGTATATGGGCATAATGTCGGTTGCGACTATTTTTAACTATTTAAAATAGAGGACAATATGGCAATCACTAAATGTATTGATTTAAATAGTGACCTTGGCGAGAGCTTTGGTCAATGGCAAATGGGTAATGATGAAGCAATGCTAAATGTTGTTAGCAGTGCGAATATTGCTTGTGGATTTCATGCTGGTTCGCCAGCAGGTATTTTAAAAACATTAAAAGCGGCCAAAGCCAATAATGTCCAAGTGGGTGCTCATGTAAGTTACCCTGATTTAGTGGGATTTGGTCGTCGTAATATGGATGTTGCAACTGATGAGTTAACCGCTGATGTAATTTATCAGATTGGGGCAATTAAAGGGTTAGCCACATCAATTGGTACCAAAGTGACTTACGTTAAACCACATGGCGCATTATATAACACTATTGCACACGATAAACGTCAAGCAATGGCGGTGATTGATGCGCTTTGTGCGGTTGATTCGACATTGACTTTGGTTGCTCTTGCTGGCTCAAAACTGATTGAATGGGCTAAAGAAAGTGGCTTAAGCGTCGTTGCTGAAGCGTTTGCCGATAGAGCTTATCATGCTGATGGTACTTTAGTTTCTCGTAAAGAGGTTGGAGCGGTATTGCACGATCCTGATCTAGTTGCCGACCGTATGTTGCAATTGGTTAATGATGGTGGCGTGATGTCTATCGAAGGGCAATTTGTGCGTATTGAGGCAGGATCAATTTGTGTCCATGGCGATAGTGCTGGCGCTTTAGCGATGGCACAAAAAGTGCGACAAAAACTACAACAAAATGGCATTAATATTGCCTCGTTTGCTAAAAGTAATAATAACTAAATTAGTTAATGTTTTGAAAAAGTTAATTAAAGTAATAAAAAAAATAAAATATGATTAGACAACACTTTACCAAGTGGGCTATAAACTTGGTCTTTAATATGACCAAACAATATAAAATATGTATTGTTAGTGATTGGATGTTGATCATATTTCGAGGTACTTAATGCGATTTTTACCCGTTAATATCGATGCGTTTATCGTAGAATTAAACAGCCTTGAGCAAACCATGGCACTTACTGATGTGCTTCAAGGTGTTATTGCTGATTGGCATATCAAAGAAATAATCCTAGCGGCACGAACCCTATTAATCCGTTATAACCCCATTGTAACCAATGCTAATATACTTGCTGAGCAGATTGCTCAATTAGATATTTCGGCAAGTGTTATGCAATCTGGCGAATTGGTAACAATACCAGTTCGCTATAATGGTGAAGATTTACCTCAAGTGGCAGACTATCTAGGCATAACGGTTGCCGAAGTCATTGCAAGGCACACTGATAACGAGTATCAAGTGGCTTTTTGTGGCTTTGCACCAGGGTTTGCTTATATGGTATCAAAAACAGCTCAGCTTAATGTACCACGTCGAAACTCGCCACGAGTCCGCATTCCAGCAGGATCAGTTGCTGTAGCAGGGGAATTTAGTAGTGTTTACCCACAAGCAAGCCCTGGTGGTTGGCAATTGATTGGCATTACAGATACGGCAGTTTGGGATATTTATCGTGATGAGCCAGCGCTGTTCAAACCTGGTACTCGGGTTAATTTTATTGATGTGAGCCAATCGAAAGCAACTTATCATTTACCTGCGCATTTATCAGCAGTTAAAAAACAAGATAACCTTGTTGAACAGCAACAAGATATAACAGTATTAACGACAGGATTGCAAACATTGTTTCAAGACAATGGCCGAATTGGGCAGGCGGCGTTAGGCATTTCTGAATCGGGAGCGATGGATAAAAACGCATTACACAGTGCTAACCGCGTGTTAGGTAATTCAATTAATGAACCAGTGTTAGAAATTACCCAAGGTGGTTTTAGCGCCCAAATAAACCGCTCCATGTTAGTTGCGGTAACAGGGGCGGTATGTGATATCACCATTACCACCGCCCAAGGCGAAACATATACTTCGCCCATGTATCGGCCAATTCAATTAGAAGCAGGTGATATTATCCGTTTAGGTAATGTAAAATGTGGTGTTCGTAGTTATTTAGCAGTGCGTGACGGTTTTCAAGTAACACCTATTTTAACCAGTTGTGCTTTTGATACGCTTGCACAAGTTGGGCCCTTACCACTAAAATCGGGTCAAATGTTGGCGATTAAGCAAGCAAAAACGTTAAATCCAGTATCATTATCAGAAACTCCTATGATTAATTACCCAACTAGTGATGATATAGTAGTGTTAGATATTGTGCTTGGACCACGTACCGATTGGTTTTCTCAGCAATCGATAGCGCTTCTTACTTCACAGTTGTGGTTGGTTACTCCAGCTTCTAACCGTATTGGCTTGCGTTTATCTGGCAAGGAACCGTTAATTCGTGAAAAACAACAAGAATTACCTAGTGAAGGTACCTGTATTGGAGCAATACAAATACCAGCTAATGGACAACCTGTATTATTTTTGAATGATCACCCTTTAACAGGAGGTTATCCTGTTATTGGCGCAGTATGTAATTATCATTTAGATTTAGCAGGTCAAATTCCAGTCAATGCTAAAATAAAGTTTAATCCTATAGGGATGTTTAAAGAATTTGAAGGGAGTGATGTTGATCATGTCTGAAAATAATAAAAATACAACACATAAAGTATTGATAGCTAATCGAGGTGAAATTGCTGTACGTATTATTCGCGCTTGCCGTGATATAGGCTTGTTATCTGTTGCAATTTATGCCGATGCTGATATTGATGCACTTCATGTACAAATGGCTGATGAAGCTTATGGATTAACAGGCAATGTACCTAGCGATACATATTTAGATATTGATAAAATTATCGCAATAGCTAAAAAATCAGGAGCCACCATGGTTCATCCAGGTTATGGTTTTTTATCTGAACGTGTTGAATTTGCTAGAGCAGTACAAGATGCAGGTTTAATTTGGGTAGGCCCCAAGCCTGAAACGATTGAAATATTGGGTGATAAAGTCAAAGCAAGACAGCTTGCGTTGCAAGTGGGAGCTCCTTTGGTTGTTGGTACAAAAGAGCCTGTAAAAGATGCCAAAGAGGTTATTGAGTTTGCGCATGTCCATGGTTTACCAATTGCTATTAAAGCCGCATTTGGTGGCGGTGGTCGAGGTTTAAAAGTAGCTTGGCAAATGGACGAAGTAGAAGAACTTTATCATTCCGCAGTTCGTGAAGCTACAACTGCTTTTGGGCGAGGTGAGTGTTTTATTGAACAATTTTTGCATAATCCTCGGCATGTTGAAGCACAAGTTATTGCTGATACATTAGGTAATATTGTTGTCGTTGGTACACGTGACTGTTCATTACAACGACGTAATCAAAAATTAATTGAAGAGTCTCCAGCACCTTTTATAACAGATCAATTAGAACAGCAAATTATTCAATCTTCGATTGATATTTGCGCTAAAACAAACTATGTAGGCGTAGGTACAGTTGAGTTTTTACTTAGCCAAGATGGTAAGTTATCTTTTTTAGAAGTTAATACGAGATTACAAGTTGAACACCCAGTAACAGAAGAAACTACAGGCGTCGATCTTGTTATTGAGCAACTGCGCATTGCCCAAGGTTTACCTCTGAGTATAGATGAAACACCTGCACCTAGAGCTCATGCCATTGAATTTCGTATCAATGCCGAAGACGCAGCTAACGGTTTTTTACCTGTAGCTGGCACTATTACACGTTTTGATGTACCAACTGGTCCTGGTGTACGCATAGACAGTGGGGTGATGGCTGGTTCAACAATTCCAGCAACGTTTGATTCCCTTATGGCAAAATTGATTATTGTTGGTAATAATCGACAACATGCCATTGCTAGAGCTCGCCGTGCTTTGGCTGAGTTTGCTATTGAAGGGGTAGCTAGTGTGTTGCCATTTGATCGTGCGGTTATTGAACATTCCGATTTTTGTGATGATTTTAAATTACATACACGTTGGATTGAAACTGAATTTACTACAACAATAGCACCAGCCAAAAGGCAAATACCACAAAAAGAAGCAGCGTTGACACACACATTTATTGAGATTGACGGTAAACGTTGTAAACTCGGTTTACCTGCACAACTCTTTGCAGGGTTATCCTTGCAAACGGAAGCTAATTTAGATACATCTTCAAACGTGAAAGAAGAATTATCTGAATTAATTGTCCAGTCACCTGTTTCTGGTAGTCTTTTTAAATGGGTGATCAATGATAATCAAAGCGTAAACGCAGGCGATGTCATTGCTATTATGGAAGCCATGAAAATGGAAGTTCAAGTTATTGCACATCGAAATGGTGTGTTAAAACAAATACTCAAAGAAGGCAATTATGTTAACGCAGGATCACCTGTTGCAGAAATCATTTAGATAACGCTGATAAAACAAGAATGTTTTTCATCAAAATAGCAAAAAACATTAAATATAGACAATATATTTTGTTTGTTTTATGCTCATTAGCATGATGTTTTGTCTATTTTTAATGTGTTAGGATTATTTATATTGAAGTTTTCTCAGCAATCAAAACTCACTAATGGCGCATTAGCCTTAGCGTTATCGCCAGCCTTAACACCAGATGGAATTATTGACAACCCTCAATTTTTTGCTGGTTATGCACTTTACCCACAAATTCTTGCTAGATCTTTACTGGTTTTGGCTGATATTACTGCGACCCGATATTTTAAACCGGTGCCAGTAGCTTTTCGTGATCCTATTTTATCTGCACAAGGGAATCAATTAAGAGCAGAGGTTTTTTCTGCCTGCAATAGTGTTTATGCTCGTTTAGATTTGTTACAACAAGGGTTTGATGGACAAATATTACGAGGCACAACCAATGTAGATATTGGTATTAGCTTAAGGCAAGCGCTAACTCAGGTTAATAATAGAGACAAACTTCATCTTAATATTGGTAATCAAGGTTTGGCTATGCGCCATATCCAAAAACAAGATAAAGATGTAATTGGAATAAAGGCCATTATTGAGCGCCCTGTTGCAATGCCAGATAGGTGGATTCGAGCACTTGGTAATGTAGCTGAAATTCATACCAAAATGGTCGCTGTTTTTACGGTAACGGGAATACAAGCACAAACCTTTATTGCAGGATTGCCAACCGTGACTAGTAAACATCAATCAAGCTGGCTAGTGCCATCTAATACTGGTATTAAATTGATGGCTCAAGGCGGTCTCGATAGTGTGTATATTTCTGGGCTACATCGGTTAAGTGCACTTAAGCGATTAACGACCAATGTTAAGCGTTTAACTTTTTATCAGCTAGCAAGTGGCGAACAAGGACCCTGCATGGTTGAAGTTGAACTCGACGGTGCAAGACTTACTTTGAGCTTAACTGCACAGCCATGGCAAGGCTATTCTGGCGAAGGTGCCTTACTTGAGCTGCTCGCAACAAAACAGCAATTACAAAATGCTCAACTTGTTCAATCTATTTTACAGTTTGATTCACTGATTGATCTGACTCAGCTAGCAATAAAAACAGGGTTAAATACTCAGTGCATTAATAGTTCACTGGCGTATCTGGCTATTTCAGGTAAGCTGGGTTTTGATGTACACCAGAATGGCTATTTTCATCGTCAATTGCCTGAAGATCCTAATCGACTTATCAAAGATAATCCGCGTTTAAAATCGGCCTATAAATTGATTGAATATATTGATCGAATTGATGAAAACACATGGATGGTTCACTCGAATAACGAAGACTATCGTGTCCGTTTTGTTAGGCAGAATAGTAAAATGACATCACAATGTACTTGCTCATGGTATCTGAATCATCAACTCAAAAAAGGACCATGTAAACATATTTTAGCAGTACAAATTAAGGAAAATATTTATGAATGCTAACTTAGCGAAAGCCGAAGCGATTTTTACTTTTTTGAATTGGAACAATGTCACAGCTGACAATATTTTACAACAACCGCTAGGTAGCAAAGAGCAGCAAAAGATTGCACTTTTAGGATTAAAAAATGGCAAATGGGGTGACTATGTCAAAGTTGGTAACGCTTTTCAATGGCAAGATTATGTTAAGTGTAATAAAGCATATTTAGCTTTGTACGCCATTCGGATTGGGGTATCAGTGAGCCGAGCGTTAAAACTTGCTCATTATACTTATTCATCTTTGTTATTGCCGGTTATTATTGAACGAGGTGAAAATTACGCACAAAATTTTGTGCAACAAGCATCTGCACCAACAGATCTTGCTGTTCAGTTGGTTGATCGTTTAAATTTGGTTATTCCTAAAAATCAGAATTATATCGGCGGTTGGACGTTGTATGCGGCGGTTGCTATGCGTGGTGATGATGTTGTAAAGCATTTTTACGATAAAATTCCTCCAAATATAGCTCAATGTCAGCGTCGATTTGTCGAACATATTCATATTGCTATAGCGATAAATACACCTGCTACACGGTCATTTATCGAGGTGTTTTGCTTGGGGGTAACATTAGGTTGGCTTGACCGAGAGCAAGCAAAAGAGTTACTTTTTTTGGCTTTAGATATCGCTATTCGTCCTATAGATCGTAAAGTATGGTTAGATACACTTTATGATTTAGGTATTACCGATGCTGAATTGTGCCAGCGAGTACCTGCTTTAATTCCATTACTAGCCATGGGTGAATCTGCAATAATTAATCGATTAGCACCTGTTTTAATTCCCTTTGTTGATGATGAATTATTAATCGAAGTGATGACGGCATGTTTATCATCTAAAATAAAATCGGTCAAAAAATTAGTGTTAAAGATAGCCCTAAATCGCAAAGTGCCCCAAAATACTGATTTGTTTATGCCTTTGTTAAATCTATTACTTGACCAAACTGATGAATCAATTGTGGCTTTAACTAGCAAGCTAATTACACAGTGGCATATTGATGATCATACCGTACAATCTAATTCCTCCGAATTACAACAACTTTGGCAACCAACACCGTCACTTTGGCAATTACCGCCTTTTGAATTAGAGCCTATTTCCCCTGATGTATTAACTGAGTTAGCCTCTGAATTAGTAAAAAGAAACATATCTGGTCATGATAGTGTGACGGAAAGATTTCTAGCTGTAGCCAATATTATTGCTTATCACGATCCTCAAGCAGCAAAAGCGAGTTTAGCGGGTATAAAATTGCGGGTTGATCAGCTTCTTGGTTTTCTATTTTATTGGCGTAAAGGGGAAGAGATTCCGTATCATAAATATTTGTCTGATTTATTAACAGCACGCGATTATATTGTTTGTAAAAACTTAGGCAAAATACCTTGTTTACTGTCGACACCAAGCATGAGTGATCTTTCAATAACAGTGGATGATCTTAGTCAACGATTAGCGATTTATCAACAGTTGAAAATTGATGCATTAGAGGCGGATCTGTTTTTAGCCTTGACTCGTCTTGATGTTTCGACACAAACATCATCAACGATAGAAAAACTCAAGAAGTTAAATGTTGCAGTCGTTTTGCAATCAGGACAAAAAATGCCAATTGATGCTGCTTCTTTAGTATTACAGTATCTGGACGATCCAGTAATCGAACCTAAATTAGCGTTAAATACTTATATTGAAGACGTACTGTCCCTTCCACAATCATTAAATTATTTTCCTAAACGTATTGGAAATAACGGGTTTACAAAAATTCTTGCTATTTTCCCGTTATGGAACGATAGTGCAATACCGTCAGATATTGATTGGGCAACATATTACCATCAAGGTTTTGAGTTCCAGCAAATTGTTAACAGGCGTTCTCCTTTTGATTCACGTTCTGCAATGGCATTGTTAGCTATGCAACGCGCTAATTCGCCTTATGTGGCTAGCAATATGGCTCAAGCAGTAAACGATGCATGGCAAAGAGGTTTGCTTATTCCAGGTGTGGCGGATATTTTGTTACTGGAGCGATTTAGTCAGGTTCCTTGTCGTATAGCTAGTTTGGTGTCAGTATTAACCGATATTGCAAAACAAGGTATTCTTTCGGTGGTTTGGCCTATTTTGGATCAATTAATTATCGCATCATGTAAAGCACCAAGACTGTTATCTGGCACGCTTGAAACTGTTGATGCGATAGCTGAGTTTTTACCAGAAGTTCAATATGCTGTCGATCAAGGCATAGCCGATGCCAATCAATTGCAATTACTTGGCATCAGAATGTTAGCCAGTAAAGAGGGTAGTGCTAATGCGATTAAGAAAGCAAAAGCCATAGTTGAAAAACTACCTAAAATCGCCCCTTTAAAACAAGACGTATCGATGCGAGCTCCTGATGATTTTGAACAAGTATGGTCAAAACCGCAAAAGGCTAAAGTTGTGCCTGAAGATAATGTTTCAATTACTATTAGTAAGCCTGTAATAGATCAATCATCACGATTTTCTAAAGCATTGGCTAAATCACTAATGTTTACTTTAAAACTCCCCAATGTGTCTAACCAAGTTTTCCACATAGTAAAAAATGATTGGTATTATGATTTAGAATACGAATTCCAATGCGAAGCTTACCCAGCATTATCAAAAGATCAACAAGTTATACCTAATTTTCGATCAAGAGTTTGGTTACATTGGTGTATTAACAAACAGTTACTTGTTGTTGAAAAAACACGTAATTGGCAAGAAAATAACGATGGACCATTATCAAGTATAGATAATTTTATTTTTTTAAACACAGATAATCTGATTTTTTCAAAATCGTTAGTGACAGTGATTATCGGATTATTGGCCCAAGACAGTGATACTTATAAAGCAAATTTTATTTTTGAAAAAAATGTTAAAAAAGGAATCATTGATGCAGATACCATGCGTAAAGCTATTATCTTGTTTCTCGATTATCCTGATCTAAGCCCCGCTAAATTAATTCGATTACTAGAAAAAAAGCCAAGTTTATTGCCAATATTTTGTCCAGTATTAATTGAATGCATTAAGTTTGTTGGAAATCTAGTAAAACAAGGTGAAAAAATACCTGCTTGGATCAATCGGATTTTAGATATGTCATTAACCTATGCCCCTTATTTGAAAGAGGCAACTAGGCGCAGTTATCTAACTGAACCTGATTCTCAATGGCAAGGCTTAGCGGATATTGCCCAAGCAAAAGCAAAATCAGTAGCAGTGAACAAAGCAAAACAACTACTTGAATTACTTAAGTAAGATGGTTATTTTTGGGAAATGATTAGAACACTTAAAATAGGTCTAATATAAAAGTAATAAATAATTAAATTTAATCATCATGTAATGTAATATATAAAAAAACATTATAATGATGATTATTTTCTATAAACGCAATGTTGAATTATGTTATTGTTTTAACTTTATTTTAATAAGAAAGGAATATTATGACTCATTCTTCACATCCTTTGGTTCGTTTTTACTTAAAAGTAGGGTTGATACGGCAGATCTTATGGGGCTTAATATTTGGTATTATTCTCGCTGCGGTGTCGAAAGATACCGCATTAGCGATGTCTCTTATAGGTGGGCTATTTATTAATGCTTTGAAATCAGTTGCTCCTGTACTTGTGCTCATTTTAGTGATTGCATCGATATCGAATCATCAACATGGCAAACAAGCCAATATGAGACCGTTAATTACTCTTTATTTTGCCGGAATGATGTTAGCCGCATTATTAGCAACCATTGCTAGTTTTTTATTCCCATCACAGATTTCATTTGGTGATACGTTAAATAACCTTGAACTTACACCGCCTAGTGGTATTGCTGCTGTTTTAAAAACCTTATTAGAAAAAATGATCGACAATCCGATAAATGCACTAATTAATGCAAACTATATTGGTCTTATCATTTGGGGTGTTGGTATCGGTTTGGCATTAAGACACTCTAGCCAAAGTACTAAAACAATGATGAATGATCTGTCTTATGCTATTTCTTTTATTGTAAGAGTTATTATCCGATTTGCCCCTTTGGGTATATTTGGACTTGTCGCTTCAATATTAGCCGAAACAGGTTTTGATGAACTGTACAAGTATGCCCATTTATTGGTTGTATTAGTTTCTTGTATGTTAATTGTTGCATTAGTTATCAATCCATTACTTGCCTATTTAGTTATGCGAAAAAACCCTTATCAGCTAGTGTTTACCTCTTTAAAAGAAAGTGCTATACCTGCTTTTTTTACGCGTAGCTCTGCGGCTAATATTCCAGTGAATATTGAAATCTGTAAAAAATATAACATGGATGAAGACACCTATACTGTTGCTGTACCGCTAGGTGCTGCAATTAATATGTCAGGTGCTGCCGTTACTATAACAGTTTTAACTCTAGCCACCGTCAACTCAATGCCAGCTAGTGCTGGTATACATGTTGATATCTATTCTGCGGTATTACTTTGTATTGTAACTTCAGTATGTGCTTGTGGGGCATCAGGGATTGCGGGTGGATCGTTACTGCTTATTCCTGTCGCTTGTAGTATGTTTGGTATACCTAACGAAATTTCAGCCAAAGTGATTGGGATTGGAATTGCAATTGGCGTTATTCAAGATTCGGTTGAAACCGCATTGAACTCATCAAGTGATGTTGTGTTTATTGGTGCGGTTTCATCAGCCGCGCAGAAAAAGAAAAATAATACGACTAAAAATTAAGTATTCAAGCCTATTTAATTGGTAACTCTGATTTATAACTGAGCATGGTAATTTGTTATTATCAGCTCAGTCTTTATTTATTCCTCACAACCAAACATATCACATTGCTTTTTCTTGAATGGCTCTTTATTATTGAAAAAATATCTAATATTTAAGTGATTTCTTATATTATTTAGATGTTCCGATACTATATGTGATGAGGAGACACTATGTCATTTAATGCCATTGTTTTATCGAAAGAAGAAAAAACGGGGTTTTCATGCTCCTTAAAGAGTATTAGTAAACAGCAGTTATTAGCGCAAGAAGGTGATACCTTAATCCAAATAACCTATTCAAGTATTAACTATAAAGATGCGCTAGCTTTAACTAATAAAAGTCCTGTTGTTAGACAGTGGCCAATGGTACCAGGTATTGATGGTGTTGGTATTGTGCTAGAGTGTCGTAGTGGTTGCTATCAAAAAGGCGATATAGTTATATTAAATGGGTGGGGGTGTGGCGAGACTCATTGGGGATGTTTGTCACAATATGCTTATTTAAAATCTGATTGGCTAATACCCTTGCCCAACAAACTTACAGATTATCAAGCAATGGCAATTGGTACGGCAGGTTATACAGCAGGCCTTTGTGTCCAACGTATTGTTGATTTAGGTGTAAAACCACAAGATGGTATGGTTTTGGTAACAGGTGCTAGTGGTGGAGTTGGCTCAATTGCCGTTGCATTACTTACTAAACTTGGTTATCAAGTCACCGCATCAACGAGTAAAATTGAAGAAGATCATTATTTACGACAACTTGGCGCAGTTAATATTATTGATGGTCAAACCTTAAAAGAAACGGGTAAACCATTACAAAAAGAACTGTGGTCAGCTGTTGTCGATGCGGTTGGTTCGCACACTTTAGCAAATGCTTGTGCCCAAACTCAATATGGCGGAATTGTGGCGTGTTGTGGTCTTGCTCAAGGCATGGACTTACCAGCAACGGTTGCGCCGTTTATTTTAAGAGGTGTTTCGTTAGCTGGGGTGGATAGTGTGATGGCAAATTATGATAAACGTGTGGCAGCATGGAATTTATTGGCACACAATCTGGATGAAAAAGTGTTATCTCATATTAGTAATACAATCACACTAAATGATTGTGTTGAGGTGGCAAATAAAATGATTGCAGGGCAAATAAAAGGGCGTTTTGTTGTTGATGTAAACAAATGAATCTAGGTTTGACTAAACAGTAGTATTTTGATAATTACTGTTAATTACTTGTCCTACTCATTTGCTATAAAGTTAAAAAAAACAGCGATGTAATATTTACACCGCTTTTATTTATACCACTATTTATTGTCATTGATAATGACTAAAATGTTAGCAATGAAACGATGTTTATCTATTTTTAATTGATTACTTGATTATAGCCTTTAATTACACTTTTAAGTTCCCCATTCAAAGAATCAACTTCTCTTTCTACAGCATTGGTCTGTAAATTTTTTAAAACTACTTTCATTTGATTAATCAATCCAGGTAAACAATCAACAAAACCGTCATAATACATATCGTTTAAACCTTGTTGTTTAATCAATTTATTTTTGCCTTTATTCGTCATTAATTCATTGGCTATGGATTCTATTTGTTGAATTTTTTGTTCAAGGGCTGATTTATCGAGATTTTTAAACTGGTTGTCTTCGTTAAAGCTTTCATTGATTAAATCGATAACATCTTCAGATAAATCCATGATTTCCATGCAATTGTAGTTAAGTGTTAACCCTTTGTTTTTTATTTCTGATTTTTGAAATGCATGGATTTCTTTGTATAATTTACCATAAGCCGCTAAAGCCACACTTTTTGCTTCAATATATTGGTTATAAAGCGTGTTCAAATTATTTAACAGTTCAGGTAATTTGGCAAAGTCATCCAATTTATACTCATTATCTAAATAATATTTAGCTATCTGATCATAAGCTAATCCTATTTCAATATATTTATCACTTAATGCTTTGCCTGCGGCATCAAGTTCGGGTAACTCTGGTTTAAATGCTAATAACTCAGTAATCAATTGTTTATATTCATCAAGCTCTTTTGGTCCTGGGTGATAACCGATAAAAAGTTTCGTTGAATTTTTTTTCACATAATTGACATCAATTTTACCGTTTTTATCACTGATACCTCTTAAAAAACCCTTAACACTGCTATCAAGATGATAAAGAGAAGAAGTCATCCTGCCATGTCCATTCCCTCTTAATTTATCTGCAGCTTGGGAGACATTAGCATTAAAAATCTCTAGCCATATGTTACCTTTACGTGCTTTCAGTGCAAATTGCCGTGAAACATCTTCAGTAGTTTTAGACTTAGAAGATTTAACTTCTGAAGCTGCTGTTGGTTGTTGCGTTTTGTTTTCAGTTGGTTTGTCATCACAGCCAATCATCAAAAATCCAGCAATCAATACGGTTAAAAAATTTTTTTTCATTGTTTATCCCTTCATTTTTGTGTTCTAAATTCATTGAATTAATACTTTATTATCTTTTAAAGATTATTTCTAATAAAATATGAAGTGAAACAAAAAATTGTGATATTGGGGCTTAATTTTGTAATAAGTCTTGTATTGTAGGAAAACACCAAGTTGCTTATATTTCATGGTTAAAATGATTTTTTAAAAACTCATAAGGCATTTTGTTGGAAATTACTTAACCTTTTGTTTTTTTTATCTTTGAATGGTGAACTATTTGCTGAGCATTCCATTAAGGTATGTATTATTTTTTTTATTAACCCATTTATTTGAGGAATACCTGTTTCGTGAGTTTTTAATTGATATGATGGTGATCACACGCTTTACTAAGAAGGATTCTGAGAAGTTTTAATTATC
>NZ_LZHR01000072.1:0-4773 GCF_001690675.1 Gilliamella sp. Occ4-3 | reverse complement strand
TTAAAATAGTATAATTTTATTAATTTGTATAGTAATCTTTCCTAAAAATAAAAAGTTAGAATATAATAGAGTTATAATAAATACTCATAACTACATAAATGAAAATTACGGCTATAATCATTTTATACAATGAAAATATTAAAAATTCTAAAACTTTCGAATCATTATTAAATTCAGATAGAAGTGATATTACTTTAAATGTAATTATATGGAATAATGGCCCAAAAGCACTTAACTTACAAGAATGTAGACAATATAAATCCATTTGTGACAGTAAGAACATTAACCTTTCTATCTATGAGAATCTTTACAATATTGCTTTAAGTAAAATCTATAATTTTTTTATCAACCAAGTAAGTTTTGATTTTTTCACTATTTTGGATCAAGACTCGATATTGAATAATGATTTTTTCCAAAATATTAAGATAAATAATGATTTTGATGTCATTGTTCCTCAAGTTTATTCTGCTGGATGGGTTTCAAAAGAAAACTCATTATGTTTTCCAATATATCATGAAAATCGGAAACTTTTTGATAAAAAAGTTTTTGCAATGGGAGAAATTGAGTCTATCTCATCTGGATTAACTCTATCTAATCAATTAATAAAGTACATAAGTAAAAGCAAACAAGAGTTTTTTAACGAACGTTACGCGCTTTATGCTATAGATACCAGTTTTTTCCTTGATTTGATAGAATTAAAACAAACCGAATTTAAAGGAATATGTGTAGGGAAAATTAGCCATTCTTTAGATTTTAATTTACAAGATCGAAAAAAAATAAGCCCTATGAGAAGACTAGAAATGGAATATTCAAAAGTATTAAACAAAATTTTTTATGATAAAAAAAGTCGTTTAAATGTCTTTTTGTACCTACTTAGAAAATTTACAAGAAGAGAGTATTCATGCTCAGAATTTCTCAAATTAGCTAAATGTCTTTTTAGGAAAAAACACCCTCGTTCTTGTATACCTCTAACAATGAATCAATTACTCTAAATAGATGCAAGGAATCACATCCATTAATGCTTTGTTCCAATCAGATGCTTTTATATCTAACTGTTTTATTTTATCCATATTTAAAACAGAGTATAATGGTCTTTTAGCCTTAGTTGGATATGCTGAGGTTAAAATTGGCTTTATTGTTACGTTGCTATTAGTCATAAAATTCAATTCATGAGCTGTTGCAAATATCTTAGATGCGAACTGGAACCAACTTACGTACTCATCACCACAATAATGATATATACCACCTTGAATATCATTCATTAGCATTTCTAAAATCGTTTTAGCAATATCACCAGCATAAGTTGGACATCCTAACTGATCATCAATAATGGTTAATTCAGGTCTAGTTTGACTAAGCTTTAACATCGTTTTGACAAAATTATTGCCATATTCACTAAAAACCCAAGAGGTTCTAATTACAATTGTAGAGGAATAATTGTCTAAGACAGATAATTCACCAGCTCGTTTAGTCTCACCATAGACATTAACCGGATTGGTTAAATCATCCTCTAAATAAGGAGAACGTTTAGTCCCATCGAAAACATAATCGGTCGAAACATGAACTAGTTTTGCATGATATTTTTTAGCAGCTGTTGCTAAATTCTTAGGACCGACAGCATTAACTTTATAAGCTAATTCATATTCATCTTCCGCTTTATCCACTGCTGTATATGCTGCGGCATTTACAATGGCATCAGGCCTATGCAAGGCAACAAAATCATCAACAACTAAACCATCAGTTATATCTAATTGCTGGCTGTCAGTGGCAAGTAATTGCCAATCTGAAGGAAAGATATCTTTAAAACAATGTCCTAATTGACCATTAGCACCAGTTAACAAAACTTTCATCAATTAACTATAACTCCTGTAATGTTTTGCCTAACTTATCTTTTGTCGATAGTAATGGGTTTGAAATCGGCCAACTAATATTTACTGTTGGATCGTTCCACAACAAACACCCTTCTGACTTAGGATCATAATAGTTAGTACATTTATATTCAAAGTCAGCAATATCTGACAGTACAGCAAAACCATGAGCAAGTCCAGGAGGTATCCACAATTGTGTTTTATTATGTTCAGTTAAGGTAACGCCAACCCACTTTCCATAAGTTGGGGAATCTTTACGAATATCGACAGCCACATCAAAAACTTCACCTCTAACAACTCGAACTAGTTTGCCTTGAGGATTTTTTTTTTGAAAATGTAATCCCCTTAACACATTTTTTTGTGAGCGAGAATGGTTATCTTGAACAAAATTAAGTTTTATACCTAACATTTCTTGATACCGTTTTTGTTCGAAAGTTTCAAGAAAAAAGCCTCGTTCATCACCAAACACTTTCGGTTTTATAATTTTTACATCCACAATATTCGTTGAAATAACTTCCATTTGCCACCTATTTTATTGTTCTATCAATCTTGCCAAATATTGCCCATATAATGTTTTACCTGAACTAATGGCTTCTTCTTTCACCTGTTCAGCACTGAGCCAGTCATTACGATAAGCAATCTCTTCAAGGCAGGCAACTTTGAGCCCTTGCCTTTTTTCTATTACTTGGACAAACGATGATGCTTCAAGTAAACTGTCATGTGTACCAGTGTCGAGCCAAGCAAAACCGCGTCCTAGGATTTCAACATTTAACAGTCCTGCATCCAAATACATCTGATTAAGAGTTGTAATTTCTAGCTCACCACGATGAGATGGCTTAACTTGTTTTGCCATTTCAACCACATTTTCATCATAAAAATAAAGACCAGTTACTGCCCAGTTCGATTTTGGATTGGCTGGTTTTTCCTCAATGGATAACGCTTTAAAATTTTCGTCAAAATCAACAACGCCAAATCGTTCTGGATCTACTACCTGATATCCAAAAATAGTTGCACCATTTTCTTGAGCTACAACTTTTTCCAATTTTCTACCAAAACTTTCACCAAAAAATAAGTTATCACCTAAGATTAAAGCACAACGCTGTTTTTGAATGAACTCTTCACCAATTAAAAAAGCTTGCGCCAAACCTTCTGGTTTAGGTTGCTGTGCATAACTAAGTTTAATACCAAAACGAGAACCATCACCTAATAATCGTTGAAACATAGGTAAATCATCAGGAGTGGTAATAATTAAAATATCGCGAATACCAGCAAGCATAAGTACAGACAAAGGATAATAAATCATAGGTTTATCATAGACAGGCAATAACTGTTTTGAAATACCTCGAGTTATGGGATAAAGACGGGTTCCTGACCCACCAGCTAATACAATACCTTTCATAAAATTACCTATATTAAATAATTCCTTGTCGTGATCTTGCATATGAGCCATCTTTAATATGATCACACCATTGTTTGTTTTGTAGATACCACTCTACTGTTTTGCGCATTCCTGTTTGAAATGTCTCTTGTGGTTTCCAACCCAAATCTTGATAAATCTTTGATGCATCAATAGCATAACGTTGATCATGACCTGGGCGATCAGTAACATAAGTAATCAGATCTTTATAACACTTAACACCATCTGGCTTATTTGGAACGAGTTCTTCAAGTAATTCACAAATAATATTTACAACATCAATATTTTTTTGTTCATTGTGCCCACCGATATTATAAGTCTCACCTACTTTTGCTTTAGTAGCAACAAGATAAAGTGCTCTTGCATGATCTTCGACATATAACCAATCTCTAATTTGTTGACCATTACCATATACTGGCAACGGCTTACCTTCAAGAGCATTAAGTATTATTAATGGGATTAGTTTTTCTGGAAAATGGTATGGACCATAGTTATTTGAGCAGTTAGTAATAACTGTAGGTAAACCAAAGGTTCTATGCCACGCACGGATTAAATGATCACTTGAAGCTTTCGATGCCGAATATGGGCTACTTGGTGAATAAGGTGTTTTTTCAGTAAATAAATCATTCGTTCCATGCAGATCACCATACACTTCATCAGTTGAAATATGATGCAAACGAAATGTAGATTGTTTGGTTGTGTCTAGTGTTTTCCAATAGGCTAAAGATGCTTCTAATAAAGTATAAGTACCTATTATATTGGTCTCTATAAATGTAGAAGGATTATCAATAGAACGGTCAACATGACTTTCAGCAGCTAAGTGCATAATAACATCAGGGCAAAAGCCAGCCATAACAACATTAAGTTCCTTCCTATCACAAATATCGATTTGTTTGAAATGATATCGTTTGTTTTCTGATACGCTATCTAATGATTCCAGATTCCCAGCATAAGTTAATTTATCAATAACCAATACTTCATCATTAGTCTGTTCAATAATATGTCTCACAACAGCAGAACCAATAAAACCAGCTCCTCCTGTAACAATCACTTTCATTAATTAATCCTCTAAAATCTTATGCACGGAATAATAATAACAAAGCCAATAAATAGCAATATTTAGAATTAGGTATTAATCATTACATTTTCAAAAATGTTCTGAATTTCTCATCATTTTGCAAAAATTGTATTCGTAATTCTTTATATGTTATATTGTTACGATATTTTTACCGCTTAGTTTGTTCAAGATCAACATGAGAATAAATGTATTAACTGTGCTTTATAATTGCACTTTATCTGATTCTGCAACGTTAAAATCAATATTACAAGCAAATTTGGAATCCACTAAACTAAATATGATTATTTGGAATAATGGACCAACTTTACTTAAAGAACAAGATATTAATAATTATCTAAAATCAAACCAAAAAAACGGAATAACAACATCAATTTACCAAGATGTTCGAAACATATCATTAAGTAAAATTT
>NZ_LZHR01000071.1:0-35517 GCF_001690675.1 Gilliamella sp. Occ4-3 | reverse complement strand
AATTCTATTACAAAAATGTCATTTATCAAAATAATTTATTACTTTTTTGTTATGTTTTTTGTTGAGTTTTTTATATATTTTTTATTTATCATTATTATTCAATTTATTAAGTAAAGATTTATTAAGATTTGTAAAGTTTTGTAAATTTAATAGTGGATGTAGATCTAGTTGAGTAGTGAGGAATTGCTATTTCTTTTGATATTAAAGAATTTATTGTAGGTAACTAGCTAAATAAATTATAAAATTATTCTCTAAATAAAAAAAAGACCTAATTGATAATTTTAGGCCTTTATATTGTATTTTATATTTTCACAATTTATTAACCTTCATTATAAATCTCTAGGTTTTCTGATTCTTTAATGTCTGAAGATTTTTTAGTTTCATTTCTTTTCTGTTCTAATAATGACAAATAGCTATCATCAATTCCTTCAGTAACATATTTTCCATCAAAAACAGAACACTCTAAATGATGAATGTTGGAGTTTTGTTCTGTAATTGAATTAATTAAATCGGATAAATCCTGAAATATAACCTTATCAGCACCAATATTTTTTGCTATTTCATCAACTGTTCGGTTATAAGCAATAAGTTCACGGGCAACTGGCATATCTATCCCATAAACATTTGGATGCCTGATTTCTGGCGCAGCAGACGCTAAATAGACTTTTTTAGCCCCAACAGAACGTACCATTTCGAGAATTTCTTTTGAGGTTGTTCCTCGTACAATCGAATCATCAACTAATAAGACATTTTTGCCTTCAAATTCAATACGGTTAGCATTGAGTTTTCGTCTTACAGACAATTTACGTGCGCTTTGCCCTGGCATAATAAAGGTGCGTCCAACATAGCGATTTTTAACAAACCCTTGCCGGTAAGGTTTATTTAAAATACGTGCAATTTCAAGAGCGGCATCACAAGATGTTTCGGGAATAGGGATGACTACATCAATATCAACATTCTTCCATTCTCTTGCTATTTTAGCCCCCAATTTTTGCCCCATTTGAATACGTGATTGATAAACTGAGACACCATTCATTAAAGAATCAGGTCTTGCAAAATAAACATATTCAAAAATACATGGATAATATTGAGGGTTATCCGAACATTGCTGAAAATATAATTGTCCATCTTGAGTAATATAAATTGCCTCACCCGGTTCGACATCACGTATAAACTCAAAATCGAGAATATCTAATGCTACACTTTCAGAGGCAACCATGTACTCAATTTTCTGATTCTCAAGTACCCGTTTACCAATAACTAATGGCCGTATTCCATAAGGATCACGAAAAGCAACAAGGCCATGCCCAATAATCATTGCAACACAGGCATATGCGCCTTTAATTATGTTATGAACATTATGTATTGCTGTAAAAATATTGTCGGCAGTTAGTGGATAGGTGGGAAACTTGTCAAGTTCATTAGCAAGAATATTGAGTAGCACCTCTGAGTCGGAATTGGTATTAATATGACGCCTTGCTAGTTCAAATACTTTGTCACGCAACTGATCAGTATTGGTTAAATTTCCATTATGAGCTAGTGCAATACCATATGGTGAATTGACATAAAATGGTTGCGCTTCGGATGGGCTTGAGCTACCTGCGGTAGGATAACGAATATGCCCTATGCCCAAATTACCTTGCAACCGTTGCATATGATGCTCTTGAAATACATCTTTGACTAAACCATTCGCTTTGCGTAAACGAAATCGATTTTGATTATCGATAGTCACAATACCTGCTGCATCTTGCCCTCGATGTTGCAAAACAGTCAATGCATCATAAATAGATTGATTAACAGAACTATTCCCAACAATACCAACAACACCACACATACTATGGTTACCTCAAATTTATTGTACTAAAAACGAAGAAGACTGTTGTATAAAATCAAAAAACCAGCGAATAATAAAACTAAAATGCGGAATTAGCTGAGATTGAATCCAGTAAGGTGATTGTGATAACGGCGTAAAAGTATCAACTAAAAAGAGAATAGCTGCAACAACTAAAACTCCTCGTAATACACCAAAACAGATACCTAATAAACGATCAGTACCAGATAATCCCGTTTTTTTTAATAATTGTCCAATAACATAAGACACAATCGAACAAACCAATAAGGTAGCAATAAATAAAATAACAATTGCTACAGCAATACGTATAACATCACTATCAAAATAAGTTAAATAATCAGTAATATAAATATAAAATTGGCTGGAAATAAAAAAAGCTAATATCCAGCTAACTAATGATAACGCTTCTCGAACAAAACCTCGAACAACGCTAATTAATGCAGAAAAAGCAATTACACCAATAATCGTAAAATCAGCCCAGTTCATCATAATAACTCACAACTTTTTATTAATAATAATTATTCTTTACAACTTAAAAACAAGTAGCACAACGGTCAATTAGCAATAATAATACCTTCTAATTTTGTTAGGTTATTTAAATTAATAATGACTTGTTCAGCTTGTTCTTTTTTAGCATAAGGGCCAACCTGTAACTTAATTAACTGATTAGGTTCTGGGTTATCAGGTATTGTTCTAACGCTGTAATTATTTAATCGTAATAATGCAATTAACTCTTCTATTTTTTGTTTATTTTTTAACGCAATAAGTTGGATCATATAAGGTTTAGATTCTTGCTGTGACATTGAAGGTTTAATTATATTTGTTGAATCGTCAGTATCATCAACAATATCAGATGAAGCCGATGAATTTAGATCTTGATCTGAGCCGGATAGGTAAGGAACATCTGATATATTATGGGTAAAATTGTCATCAGCATCATCAGATGGTACAACCACTTGATTTTGCTGCGTAACCACTTCAGGTTGCAAAATTGGGGTTGTTGTCGTTCGTAAGTTAGATTTATCCGTTATAATCCACGGGGCTATTGCTGCAATAATAAGTAATAATGTAGCAAAACCTACAAGGCAATTTCTTACTCTATTGGGATTATTTTCTTGATTGTCTGCCATGACTAATTCCACTTAATGCTCAATTTCAGTTAACACATCCGATACAGTATGAAATGAGCCACATACCACGATGATATCATCTTCTTTAGCATCTTGCATTGCTTTTTGATAGGCCTTAGATACAGTATCAAATGCTGATACATTAAACTCACCTTCATTAAATAAGTGCTGTTTTAATACTTCAGCACTACAACCTCGTTCACCATAAAGTGAAGCACAATACCATCTATCACCTTTTAAGATGGATAAGGTACTTTTAATATCTTTATCCTTAAGCATACCAACAACAAATCTAACTTTGCCTACTTGCAAATATTCTGCTTTTAGTTTTTCTAATTGTTGTGTTAAATAAGCTGCTGCATGTGGGTTATGTGCTACATCAAGGATAACCAGTGGTGATGTTTGAATAATTTGAAAACGTCCAATTAAGTTCGATTTTGCCAATCCTTTAGTTATTTCATTTTGTGTTATTTTAAGTGATGAATAACTTATAGCTGCAATTGCAGTTGCTGCATTAGCTAAAGGAACATTGGCAATAGGTAAATTTTTATACTGTTTAAATTTTGACTCAAAAGTCCATGAATCTTTGTTAACTTGTTGATAATACCAATCACTATTCACTCTATAGATAGAGCAATTCACAGCTTTTGCCACATTTAAGATAGATTCTGGCACATCTGGCTCACCAACAATAGCTATACTTTTAGGTTTAAAAATACCTGCTTTTTCACGTCCGATACTTTCACGGGTATAACCTAAATAATCAACATGATCAATACCAATAGTTGTAATAATTGCCACGTCAGCATCAACAATATTGGTTGCATCAAGCCTTCCACCAAGACCTACTTCTAATATAACAACATCTAATTCTGCTTGTTTGAATTGATAAAATGCAGCAAGCGTTGCATATTCAAAATAGGTAAGCGATATATCACCTCTGGCTTGTTCTATTTCTACAAAGGCTTTTATGGTTTGTTGTTCACTTGATTCTTGATTATTAATACGTACCCGTTCAGTAAAACGTAATAAATGGGGAGAGCTATAAACACCAACTTTTAAATTCGCTTCAAGTAATATCATTTCAAGCGTTCGACAAGTTGTTCCTTTGCCATTAGTGCCAGCAACGGTAAAAATATAAGGCGCTGGTTGTAATAAATCTAGGCGCTGAGCTACAGCTTTTACTCGTTCTAAACCTAAGTCAATAGTTATAGGATGTAGTTGTTCTAAATAATAAAGCCATGTCTTTAGATCTGACATGGCATTCAGTTGGTTATTTGTCATACTCAATTAAGCTGTCTCGTTAAGAGTAACTTCATTAAACGGATCAGGTAGTTTCATTAATTTTGTTACTAAACTGGCAATTTTAGAACGCATATCTTTGCGATGAATGATCATATCAATTGCCCCTTTTTCAAGTAAAAATTCACTACGTTGAAACCCTTCTGGCAGTGTTTCACGAACAGTTTGTTGAATCACTCGAGGACCAGCAAAACCAATTAATGCTTTAGGTTCAGCAATATTAATGTCACCCAACATTGCCAGACTTGCCGATACACCTCCCATGGTAGGGTCGGTCATTACTGAAATATATGGTAAACCTTCATCTTGCATTTTAGCAAGAATAGCACTCGTTTTTGCCATTTGCATTAATGAGAATAGCGCTTCTTGCATTCGTGCACCACCACTTGTTGAAAAGCAAATTAAAGGGCATTTATCCTCAATGGCCTGCTCTGCGGCGCGAGTGAATAATGCACCAACAACAGAAGACATTGAACCACCAATGAAGGCAAATTCAAAACAAGCAACAACTACTGGTACGCCAAGCAATGTTCCCTTCATGACAACCATTGCTTCTTTTTCGTGAGTTTCTTTTTGAGCTGCTGTTAATCGATCTTTATATTTTTTAGTATCTTTAAATTTTAAGATATCTTTAGGCATAAGATCTGCACCAATTTCGATATCCGATCCTTCGTCTAAAAAACGATATAAACGCACTCGGGCAGGGATATGCATATGGTGATCACATTTTGGACACACCTCTAAATTAAGATCGAGTTCAGCTTGATAAATGACTTGATCACAGTTAGTGCATTTTGTCCAAACGCCACCAGGAATATTCGCCTTTTTATGATCTGACGATATATTATTTTTACTAAGAATTTTTTCAATCCAGCTCATTATGATTCTCTCATTCTGGCACTTTTTACAAATTTGAATGTATTGTACAATACTTTGCACTAATTCTTAATAGCTGTTTTTATTTTTATGTTATTTTGCAAATAACCTTATAAAATAAAAAAATATTTTGATAAAGATTTAGAAATAAAATCTGCTTAAAATCGAATTTAAAATAGCTAACACTCAACAGATAACTAATCTACTGAAATATCATTTTGTTTAAAAATATAATTAATATGATCTTAAAAAATTATTGGTATATAATTGGTAGAAGTTTATTTTCCATTTTTTGAAATAAGGGGTTATAGATGGACAAGGAAAAATCAACCGCACCATCGTTTCAAGATGTATTAGAATACATTCGTTTATCACGCCGTTTGAATAAATTAAAACGTGAAATATCAGATAACGAGAAGAAAATTCGTGACAACCAAAAAAGAGTACTGCTACTTGAAAACTTGAGCGAATATATTAAACCAGATATGACTTATGAAGAGCTTCAAGCAATTATTGCGAACATGAAAAGCGATTACGATGATCGTGTTGATGATTACATTATTAAAAATGCTGAAATTTCAAAAGAACGTCGAGAGATCAGTAAAAAAATGCGTAGTTATCGTTCTAATTAAAATCTATTGTGCTGTAATTAGCGTCCATTTTTATTGTGGGCGCTAATTTTATAAACTAAATCAGCCACCTGCTAGCTTTACTTTAAATCCTTTATCTTCTAGCAATGACTTTAATAAATCACGTTTATCACCTTGTATTTCAATAACACCATCTTTAACTGCTCCCCCACAACCACAACGTTTTTTTAATTCTGCTGCTAACTGTAATAATTGAGAATGATCGATATCAAATCCAGTAATAACACAAACACCTTTACCTTTACGGCCTGATGTTTGTCGTTGAATTCGAATGATACCATCCCCCTTAGGGCGTGAGATAAGTGTTTGGGTCGGTTTAATTCGACCTTTATCGGTCGAGTAAACAAGTGAATTATCAGACATAATAATATTATTAACTCTTACTTGTATCTAGTGTTGCTAAAATTGTTTGTAAAGCTTTAGCAGGATCTTCTGCTTGGGTAATTGGGCGTCCAATGACTAAATAATCAGAACCTGCAGCTTGAGCTCGCTGAGGCGTCATAATACGCCTTTGGTCATCAGAATTAGTACCCACTGGTCTAATACCTGGTGTCACCAATTTAAAATCACTGCCCAAACGAGTTTTAAAACTTTGTACTTCTTTTGCTGAACATACTACACCATCAAGCCCGCAGTTTTTAGCAAGTATTGCTAATCTGGTTGCTTGCTCTAAAGGTGATACGTTAATACCAATTTCTTGTAGATCAGCTAACTCCATGCTAGTTAATACTGTTACCGCAATCAAAATAGGGGCATCTTTACCATATGAATAAAGTGCATCTTTAGCAGCTGTCATCATGCGTGAGCCACCACTAGCATGAACATTGGTCATCCAAACACCAAGGTCAGCAGTTGCAGCAATTGCTTTTGCGACAGTATTTGGAATATCATGGAATTTAAGATCTAAAAAAACATCAAAACCTTTTTTCATAATTTGCTTGATAAAATCAGGTCCTGCATGTGTAAAAAGCTCTTTACCAATTTTAATGCGACAATCTTTTGGATCTACACGATCAATAAAATTCCATGCCGATTTAACATCTGGAAAATCAACTGCAACAATAATTGGTGATGCCATAACTTATTTATTCCTTCTAATCAAAATTCTTAGCTATTCTTTCTAACAAATTCATTCAAATCAGCATAAAAAATACGAGCGCTTTCTTTATAACCTCGTAAAGTTTGATGCACTAAATCTGGGCGTGCTAACCCCCGTTTTCGCCACTGCTTAATAGAATACTTTCCCCCCATTGCCACTTGCCAATCCCAAAATAATGTTTTTTCAGATTTAGCAACTTGTTTTTGAATATCCATTATCTTTGCAAAAGACTTAGGCATATTTGTTTCATTTGCCATAGTATCAGGGGGTGTCATTATCAAGATCGTAGCATTGGGTAATGTTTTACGAATCAGTCTAATATTATTCACTAAATTTTTTCGATATTGATTAGCATCTAATGCTCCATCAAAACTTTCATTTGTCCCGTATTCTAAAATAATTAAATCACTTTGTGATATAGACAGTTCTTTAAACCAATCTTTCCCCCACTTTTGCCAAATTGTCTGTTTAGCTCCATTAGTGGCAATAGATGAAACAATAACACCTGGTTGTTGATAACGAGTCAACCAAATTCCACCAAGCTCTATATCTTTTTGACCTTTTATAACCAATGGCATTTTAGAAACAACCGAAGCTGTTTGCCAAGTATTTGATTTTGGAGTATTGCTTAAATTAATTTTATGATTATTAGCATCATAAAGCGCTAATGAATTTGTGTTATTTTTAAGTGTTTTAAAGGTTAACTTAACTTGCCAATCTTTATTATTAGAGCCTCTTGGTGTAATTCGGATAGTGGCTAAATCTTTATTTGGTTTAGCAATAAAACCACCCATAGGAAAATCCAAGTTACTTAAAGTTCGGCTACTTAGCACATTCCAATTTTTAGAACTCCACGTAACAGCTGCATGGCTTTGTCCTTTTATAGCTACAGGCGTTATCCAGCCAATACCAGCATTACCATACTTTTGTTGCATTAATGTTCTTAACTCACCAGTAAAAAAATCAGCGGCTGAATGCGAATCACCAAATTGAGTAATATTGACCACTTGATCCGTTTTTTTATTATCCTCTAACGATTTTAAACGCATTGCAAATTGTTTAGCATTAGGATCACCAAAATCAACAATAGTAGATACCGTGGTGGTTTTACTTTCAGCTACACTACAACCAACGGTAATTGTTACTGCAATTACGGTTATAATATACTTTAAAGATTTAATCATTAAAGGTATCCTCTAATTCTTTATAAATTATTTGTTCCATAATCGCTTTTGCCAAAATTTTTTGACCAGTTGGTGTAAAATGAACCCCATCATCAACTCTTACTTTAATTTTGGCTTTATCGGTTTCTATGAAATTACTGAACTTTTCGTATGTGCAACCCAATAATTCGTTTGTTGTTAAGAAATGTTGTTGAGTTTTTTCTATTTCAGATTTATATAAATTATTTAGATAAACCATTCCATTATTTAATTTGTGTTTACGCATACAAGGCGCAGCAAGCCAAAGTACTTGAACATCATTTTCTATAGCACTATTTAAAATAGATGCAATACGCAAACGGTAGTGCTCTTCCCATAATTCAGATTTAAATTTAGCGTATTTGGCATAACCTTTAACAGGAAAATCCCAAGGATCATTAGCACCAAGAAAAACGACCAATAATTTTATTGAAGGATCAGCAATTAGATTATCATTAATTGTTTTTGGCCAATCGAAAGCACTTGGATAAGCAAGTCCTGTACTCTGTTTGCTCAAATCAATACTTTCTATTTTATACTGCTTAAACAACATTTTTTTTACATATGGTGCAACGCCTTGCATTAAAGAGTCACCTGCAAAAAATACCTTATCATTACTTGTTAGAACAATCGGTAGTGGTTCATGGATTGATTCAATATCCTTATGAACTTCATCATTCCTATCTTGAAGTACAGATGCTATTTCTTGCTTATTTTGATTAGTAGTATCAGAATATATCTCTAAATTGTAATCCGCACCAGTATCTTCACTTTTTAGATTTTTGTCTGTAACTACTTCTTCGATTTTTTTATTTTGTTTTATCTCATCAAACTCATCCGTTGCTAACTTGGATGTTTTATTTTCAGTAACGGGTAAAGCAACATCAATCGGTTGAGTAAGTGAAGTTGATGCTTGTGTGATTATATGTTCTTGATCATTTTGCTCATCAATATAGTTTTTTTCAAAATCTTGTGGTGAAATTTCTTGAGAAGCAATCGTATTACCATCAAATAAATCAGTATGGTATGCTTGCTGGCAATAAATCAATATAGATTTATAATAAATCGCAATTAATGCAATAGCGGTAACAGACATTATAACTAATATATAACGAGCTGATAAAGGGCTGCCAGTAAAAACAAGAGGTGTGTTTGTTTTTTTGTGAAGATTTTTTTTAATTACATTTTTATTCAGCGATTTATGACGTTGCCGTTTCAAACTAGATTTTGGTTTTTTATTATTTTTTGAGAACGATTTTTTATATATCATCATAATTAAATTAATATAATTAAAAATTAGCGTAAATAAAGTTTGGCATACCTGATGGTGCAATATAAATAACCAACCACAGAATTAAAATAAAAATTAATGGTAAATATAAATGCGGTATTTTGGTTAACTGAATAATAAACCAATCAGTAAAAGTTTTACACATCGGGTAGGTAAAGTAAATGAAACAAATCACTAAAAATGCCCCTACATGATGCGGTTCTATCAAGAAGTTATGCATTAATGCTGTCATATAATCTACTGCATCAGGTAAACTGTCACTATTAAAAAATAACCAGGTGAAACAGACATAATGCCATGTTAATAACCGTGCTATCCATGGTGAACGTGTAGCTATCCAACCTTGCCCAAAATAACGATCGCCAATGTTAAGTGCCACAATACCAATGCCGTGACATGCCCCCCAAATAATAAAATTAATGCCAGCACCATGCCATAATCCAGATAGTAACATTGCCAACATAACATTGATTTGAGTCCGAATAAAACCTCGACGACTTCCTCCTAAAGGAATATAAATATAATCGCGAATCCAACGAGATAAGCTAATATGCCAACGTGCCCAAAAATCTCTCAAATTTAATGCTAAATAAGGGAAATTAAAGTTAATTGGTAAACGAAATCCTAGCAATAAGGCAATACCTGTAACTAAATCAGTATACCCTGAAAAATTTAAATAAATTTGCATTGCATAAGAATAAAGACCTACTAGTAAATCAATTACACTAAATTCTAACGGGTTAGCAAATATTGGTTTAACCCAATATTCATTGATTAAACCACCTAAACAGTAAACCTTGATTACGGCCAAGATAAGCAACGTAAATGCACGAAATGGCTCTAAAATTTTACGAGGCTGACTGATGCTAATTTGAGGTAAAAATTCTTTAGCTCGGTTAATAGGACCTGCAATAATACTTGGAAAAAAAGACAAAAATAAGGCAAAATCCCAAAAGTTAGCGACGGGTAACTCTTTCTTTTTTACCGAGACTAAATAACTTACCGAATGGAAAGTATAAAATGAGATGCCTATTGGAATTAGTACGGTTATAACAGGTAGTAAAACTGGTAAATTTAATAAATTAAGTAGATCCTGCAACTCATAACGAAAAAAATCAAAATATTTAAACAACGCCAGATTAATTATTGATAAGCATAATCCTAAAATTAACCATCGTTTTGAGTGACGCTCAGATGTAGCAATCAGTACTGAGAACAAATAGATTGCACATGTATAAATAAAAAGGATAAGCGAAAATTGCCAACTATAACTGCCAACAATAAGATAACTTGCTACTAAAAGTAGAATATTTTGTATTTTGGGTGATAAGTGACATCCCCAATACAAGGCAAAGAAAGCGATAAAGAGTAAACCAAACTCTATAGATAAATAACTCACTGCAATCCTTATTACTTAACAGTATACTTTACTGAAAATTTTTGACTAAACCCTTTATAAAATACTTTACTTTTTGCTAGCTAATCAATTCGGATTGAGCAAGTACATTATAAACAATCAATTCTTTATTCAATCCAGTAACAGTTAATGACTGATTTCTTGCCTGCAACCATAAATTATAGAGCTCAGAAATTTTTTCATTGCTTTTAGTGGCAAGCAGTCGAACCAATGGGACTTGATCACGATTAACAATAAAACGCCCCACTTTTTGCTTCGCTTTAAGCGCATCACTTAATAAAGCACAAAACCAAATAACTCTTTCAATAAATTCTTCATGATCAAAGGTTTTAGCCAGTTGCCAATAATTGTTTTGTGGTACAACTTCTAATAAATGATCACAAAATGCTTTTCGTTGTTGCCACTTTTCCGGTACCAATAGTGCAACTGCTTTTAGAGGTGCATTTTCGCTCAATAATAACGCTGAGGCAAGCTCATTATCGCTGTATTGCTGATTGCGTTGACTTTTTAACCATTCAATGGATTGTTCCAATTTAGGAATAGGTAAAAAATAAGAAAAACAGCGACTATGAATTGTTGGAAGCAATTTGCTGTTATGTTCATCACTTAAAATAAAATATGTGTTTTCTGGTGGTTCTTCTAACGTTTTTAACAATGCATTGGCGGCAGCTTCGGTCATTAAAGCTGCATTTTTTATCCAAATGACTTTATTTCCACCTTGCTGAGATTTTTCGTAAACTTTGTTTGATATTTTACGGATTTGATCAATACCTATTGACTGTTTAGATTGTTCATTAGTTATTACATAATAATCAGGGTGATGGTGAGACAAAAATAATTGGCAACTATGGCAGTTTAAGCACGGCTCCAATTGTTGTGAAGATTGGCATAATAAACGGCTTGCAATCTTTGAAACAAACTCATCTTCACCACTACCTTGGACATAATTAATTAATAAAGCATGATGAGCTCGTTTGTGCATAATTCCAGAAGCTAATTGCTGATACGGCAACGAAAGCCAAGGATAGTCATTTAAGATCATTCAATATCAACCTGTTTAGTTAACCATGCAGTTAAAATTTGTTCAATTTGCCCATTCACATTGTCAATTGATTTTCCTGCATCAACTGTAATGATGGTTTTATCTTGTTTAGCAAGTTCTAAATAACTTTGACGAGTTCGTTCAAAAAACGGCAATGACTGTTGCTCAATGCGATCGAGTTTACCTCGAGATCTTGCTCGCATTAATCCTATTTGAGGATCAATATCCAAATATAAAGTAAGATCAGGTTTAAAATCACCTAACACTTGTTCTTTCAATGTCATCATAAAAACTTTATCTAACTGGCGTCCACCACCTTGATAAGCTTGCGTTGATAAGTCATGACGATCACCAATAACCCATCTACCTGCATGAAGTGCTGGTTTAATTACATTATCGATCAGCTGAATACGTGCGGCATATAACATCAATAATTCGGCTTTATCAGTCAAAAGCTCATTATCTAAACCATTTTTAATAATATTGCGTAATGCTTCAGCAATCGCTGTTCCACCTGGCTCTCGAGTAAACTGCAAATCACCAATATTGTGTCGATTTAAAATACGAGCAACGATATCAATAGCGGTGGTCTTACCTGCCCCTTCAAGCCCTTCGACGACAATAAATTTGCCGGTCATACTAAATTCCTAATCTATTTATAATAAGCCTGTGTTTAATATTGCGCTATTGTACGCTATTTTTACTAATTATTTTAGTTTGAATCCAGGTTATTAATACTTTTTTCAATTTTACAATTAATACCTTCATTATTAAATTTTAAATATTTTTTTGATGTTAATGAAGCAATAAGATGAAAAGCAAAAAACATTCATATAGAATATTGATTTTATTTAATTTTTATCAATAACAGTTAAACTTCCACCTGCTAGTGAAATACACGGAAGATAAATAAGATATATATTTAATTGTAGGAATTATTTGCGCTTTTTGTGGCTAATTGACAAGAGTCTCATTGGATATAAAACACTAAAACAGGCAACAAATTTTAACTTAAGTTGTGAACTAACTATAAGGTATTTACATAACTATTCATTTTTTAGGTTATATTTTTGTAAAAAATATTCAAGATTTTATATCTGTTTTATGATTAATTGAAAATTCGCAGTATCTCATTTGTTAAAATTTGTAATAATCATCGTATCAATCAAAAATATACTAAACCAACTTATCTTCAAATGAATTGGAAGGCAAAAAACGTATTTATCCTTTAATCAACATACCAGATAATAAGCAAATATTTAGTAATTTGAAAGAGAGAAAACCAAATTTTAAGCAACTTTTCAATAATATGACTTATAAGTATAAGTAGTTTAGAGGATTATTTTAACCGTGTAGTATAAACAACTCACGTTTTCCCACAAATTACAAATTAGAGTGAGAAAAAAATTATTATCTGCCACAACAGTAGCAGATAATAAGCAAAAGTATATTAACGAACATCAGCACAATTTAAGCAATAAATATAGCGATTTTGCGGATCATTAAACTTATTCCATAAAGAAACATGCTGTTTAAGTTGTTTTGCTTCAGGAAGTTGTTCAAAAAATATTTCTGCCGTTGATTTAGGCAACATGGCTATCATATTTGAATAAAATGCATTAAACCAATTTCCCTTTGGCTTTTGCCAGTCGATCTCATAATCAGTTAAATTAGCTAATGTTGCTGCTGTTTCAATGGCATCATCAAAGTCACCTAATTTATCAACAAGTCCAATTTTACTTGCTTCTGAACCAAGCCAAACTTGTCCTTGTCCAATTTTATCGACTTGTTCAGTTGTCATATTTCGTGCTTTTGATACTAACGAAATAAATGTTTGATAGCCACTATCAATATTTAATTGAATTAATTGATTCATTTCGGTTGGTAGATCTTGCGCAAAGTTATTACTTGCTAGTGGAGATGTAGTTACACCATCGCTATAAACACCAATATGAGATAAAGATTTTTCGAATGTTGGAATAATACCAAAAATACCAATAGAACCAGTAATTGTATTTGGGCTTGCAACTATGTAATCTGATGCGGTTGATATCCAGTATCCACCCGATGCAGCCATTCCTCCCATAGAGATAACTACAGGAATCTGGCAATCACGTAACGCTTCTAATTCACTACGAATTGCTTCTGACGCATCCACACTCCCTCCTGGGCTATTTACTCGTAATACTATTGCTTGTGTATTATGTTTATTTAAGTTTTTACGGATTTTTCTCAATTGTTCAACAATGTCTTGGCTACCAGCGATATTACTACTATTTTCACCATCGGTAATAGTACCATTTACAAATACAACCGCAATTAATGGTTTGTTGCTTCCATTATCACTATCTAAATTTGTATCTTTTGACTTAAGTTGATAGTCATAAATGCTGATTTGATGTTGCTGATTAAGCTCAGATTCAAATTGATAGCTAGATGCAATTTCATCGACCAATCCATTAGACATAGCATATTGAGCCATATTACCATTAGCCACTTTTAAATTGGTCAACATAGTCTCTGGAGTCGGAACCAATTGGGTATCGGCCTTTTTCCGTTGTGTTGAAATGTCTTGAAGATAATTGTCCCACATAAGTGTTAACCAACGTGTCGTATTGCTTTTTGCTTCTTCTGACATATCATCACGAATAAATGGTTCGATGGCTGATTTGTAGGTTCCTACTCTAAAAACATGTGTGTTAATTTTTAAATTATCAAGCAAAGTTTTATAGTATAGATTGTTGGCCGCTAGACCATATACATTAACTGAGCCAAGTGGTGTTAAATATATTTTATCAGCATAGCTGGCTAAATAATATTGGCTTTGATTGAAGTTAGAACCATAAGCATAAATTGGTTTATTCGCCTTACTAAATTTGGTTAAATATTTACCAATATACTGTAGCGAACTCACATCAGCACCAACAAAATGATCTAATTTAAGAACCATGCTTGTAATCTTTGGATCTGCTGTGGCTTGAGCTATTTTTTGAGTTAATTCAAATAAACTATTTTCACGAGAGGTATTTACTTTTTTACCGTAGATTTTGCTTTGTAAAGCATAAATTTCATCACCGTATAATGTGTTGTCAACAACTACTCCTTCAATATCCAATACCAATGTTCCATATTGTGGAATAATTTCTTGTTTTTGTGTTTCTTTGACTAATGCGATGACGCTAAAGGTTAAAATAATAATAATTAGAAATATTAGATTAAGAAATATTTCTCTTATTAAGTTAATTACTTTCCATATTGATTTAATGACAGATAAAGCAGACATAATAAATGATCCTTTCATAGATAGTTTATCTAATTTTTTACTTCAATATTTTTCTTTTTAAAGTATTTTTTATCTTCAAATCGTAAGCACGTTAATTTTCCCCCCCAACAACATCCTGTATCAAGTGCATAAATATTATCTGGTGTACCTTTCCCATTTAATGCTGCCCAATGACCAAAAGCAATTCCATACTCGTTTGGAATTTTGCTTGGTAATGAAAACCAAGGTTTAAGTTTTGAAGGTGCTTTCTCAGGTGATTTTTTATAATAAAAATCTAGCCGACCATCTTCATAACAAAAACGCATACGAGTTAATGCATTAGCAATATAACGCAACCTATCTAAACCTTGTAGTTCAGGAAACCATTCATCAGGAGTGTTACCATACATTTTATCAAGGAATAGGATATAGGAATCACTAGATAACATAATATTTAGCTCATAAGCACATTTTTTTAGTGTTTCGATATCCCATTGTGGTGAAATGCCAGCATGGGTCATAATTAACTTTAATGAATTATCAATTTGAACCAATGGCTGTCTACGTAGCCACTCCATTAATTCACAAAAATCTGGTGCACGAATAATCTCATCAAGATTATCCTTCTTTTTAGAAAGAGTAACATTGGCATAAATTGATAATAAATGTAGGTCATGATTACCTAATACCAATCGAATTTGGTTAGCATTATGTTTAACAAATCTTAGAACTTCTAATGATTTTGGGCCTCTAGCAACTAGATCTCCTGTTAGCCATAAAATATCCGATGATGAGAATTTTGCTTTTTCAAGTAAACGCATAAACTCATCATAACAACCATGAATATCACCAATAAGTAAGTTTGCCATCCTGTTAACTCCATGAGTTTGCAAGTTGACAGTATTGTTGTACTGTTAAGTTTTCGGCACGTAAATTAGGATCAATATTTAAGTCATTTAATTGTTCAACCGTAAACAGATTACTTAAGCTGTTACGGATAGTTTTTCGTCGTTGGTTAAATGCCTCTGTAGTTACGCGAGAAAGTATTCTTATATCATTAACAAGATAAGGTTTTTCTTTATAAGGTACTAATTTAACTACAGCAGAGTCAACTTTTGGGGCTGGTTTAAATGATGTTGGTGGTACTTCAAGAACAGGAATGATCTGACAATAATATTGAGCCATAACGCTCAATCTACCGTAATGTTTACTGTTAGGCGATGCAACTAATCGAGTTACCACTTCTTTTTGTAGCATAAAATGCATGTCAGTGATGATATTTGTATGTTCAAATAAATGAAACATTAACGGCGTCGAGATATTATAAGGTAAGTTACCAAATACTCTTAATGGTTTACCTAATTGATCGGCTAACTGATTAAAGTCAAAGGTTAGGGCATCTTGTTCAATAACCGTTAATTTATTATTTAAAAATGGATTTTCAATTAATCTATTAGCTAGATCCCTATCTATCTCTATAACTGTCAAATGATCAATATGTTTACTGATAGGTATGGTTAATGCCGCAAGCCCGGGACCGATTTCGACTAGTGCTTGATCTTTTTTAGGTTGTATAGCTGAAACAATACTTTCGATAATGTAATCATCATGTAAAAAATTTTGCCCAAATCTTTTACGGGCAAAATGCCCTTGGTGAACACGGTTATTCATGTTTATCTTCACCTGTGATTTTAATATAAGCGTCACCTTTTATTTCTTGAATCCATACTTGGGCTTCTTCAGAAAATTTACGATTAAAAATAAGTCGATAAGCTTGATCTTTATTCATTGCATTTGTTCCATCAGCTTGTCTTTTATCAATTAATTGAATTAAATGCCAGCCATAAGCCGATTTTATTGGTTGGCTAATTTCTCCTTTCTTTAACTGAATCAGAGCCGTTCTAAAATCATTATCATAAATTTCAGGACGGTTCCAACCTAAGTTTCCTCCTTTACTTGCCGAGCCTGTATCCTCAGAGTTAGATTTAGCTGCTGCTTCAAAAGTTGTGGCTCCACTAGTAATTGATTTACGGATATCACTTAGCTTTTGTTTTGCAATTTGGTCGGTGACTAATACATTTGTTTTAATCAGTATATGGCGTGCATTTACCTCTTCAATTGTGAAGGTTCTTGGTGCTTCTGAACGAGTATCATCAACTTTTAGAATATGTAGACCAACCCCTGAACGGATAGGTCCAATAATACTACCTTTTGTAGCTCGTACTAATCGCTCTTCAAAGATAGTAGGTAATTCATTAAGTTTATGCCAACCCATACTACCACCTTTCAATGCAAAATCATCGTTTGAATATGAAGTAGCTAATTTAGCAAAACTTTCCCCTTTTTGAGCTCGATTAATGATATCTCGTGCTTTATTTGTTGCATTATCAATTTGTTGTTTTGATGCTTTTTCTGGAACAGAAATCAAAATATGGCTTATTTTTACATCAATATTATTGGTTGGTTGACGAGCAATATTTTTTGCTAAATTTTCTATTTCTTTTTCTGAAATTTTGACTCTTGATCTAACTTCATGCATTCGAGTCTTATCTATTAGCATATCATTGTGAATTCTTTCACGATAGGCACCATAACTTATTCTCATCATCGAAAGTCTACTTCTAAGTTGGTCGACACTCATACCATTTTCTGCTGCAATTCTATTAATAGCTTCAGTTACCTCGTCATCACTAACTGTAATTTTAGCTTTAGCTGCTTTTTGTAAAATTAGATTTTCGATAATTAAACGTTCAATAATTTGTTGTCTAAGTATTTTATCATTAGGTAGATTTTTAGGATCTGAGCTAGCTTTAATCGTTTTTAACATATCATTAACATCACTTTCTAAAATGACATTGTTATTAACAACCGCAGCAACTTGTTCTACAACTTTCGGAGCAGCATTGGCAGATAACGGAGTTATAATTCCTAAAGTTATGCTTAGATTTAATGCTATAAATAGTTTTAATAATTTCATATTCACTTAACTCATTTTGTTTTTCAGCATAGACAGCTTGTAATAAATTTATTGGTAATCTTACAGTTAAAAAAATATTTTATTCAAATGCTGTATTATATGGTAGTTTACCGAAATTAAGCATTTTAGCTTTGGTATCTCGGTTGCTACCCAATCCTTTTAATTCGAAGTTAATCGATAGTTTATTTTCATACTTACTTTTGCGAGAAGTATTATCCCAGTCCGTCAATTTTCTACCATATTGTACTGTTGTTCCCCAACAACAATCACTATAATTCAATCCGATAGAACCATCTGTAGTTTGTTCTAATTTAACGTCATAATAATATGAACCAACAGCATTGAATGTTTGCGATAATGGCCAAGCGGTCATCATTCCAGCCTGTGAAATATCTTGTCTATAGCCTCTATAAAATGGATTCTTATCGACAGTATCAATATAGTTACGGTTTGCATAGCGGTATGATAATTGGATTAACTTATCGCCAGTTGGCCGGTATTCAAATATTGCATTGGCTAATGAAATTGTATCAATTCGAGTATCATACTGAACGCCACTTCTAAAGATTATATCATTACTTATACGCCAAAAGTTATCCGATGCCCAGGTAATACTGCCTGTATCGGAGTTTTCATCTAAATCATTATTATGTTCACTCGTTTTTGATTTGGTGAAATAAGTAATTTGCCCAATAGATAAGTTAAATTTTTCAACCTTGTTATTATCATAAAATCGTGTTGTTACACCAGTTGATATTTTATTGGTTGAAGCAATCCTATCTAAACCACTATATGGTTGATCTCTAAATAGACCAATATAATCCGACTGTAATATAGTGGAATCATAGTCGCTAATATTAGATTGGTTTCGATAGGGAATATAGATATATTTTACTCGAGGCTCTAAGGTTTGCGTATAGCCATTAATAAATGGAACATCACGCTCGAAGATGACTTTACCATCAATGCTAAACTTAGGCAAAAAGCGATTTACCTTTTTATCTAAATATTTATATTGTTCAATATGTTTATTGATATTATCTTGATTATAATGAGTTGCCATAATCCCAGTTTCAGTGGTTAATAATGACCAAGAATTGGATAAAGTATAATTAAGCGTTGGTTCAAAATGTGCTCGCCATGCCTTAGGTTTACTTTTTCCAGACGTCAAGAAGCGAGATACTTGAGAGAATACTCTAAATTTGAATGGCCCCAAATCATTATTATAATAATTCATATCCAATTGTGGTTGAGTTTGATAAAGCGAATTTTTTAATTCTGAATGGAATGGTTGAAAGTGTCGATAGCCTAACATAATATCCCAATTTTCATCATTATAAGCAATTTTATAATACTGCGTTAAATATCCTGCAGTTTGGGAGGCGTATTTAGAACTTAAGTTTGTAAGATACTGATTGTCACTAACTCGAGTTGTATCTGCATAAAAGCGCCAATTATAGTTAATTAATTCATCATTTTTCCAATGAAATAACCAACGGTGACGATTGTCGTCATAATTGTTACCATTAAAACGATTGTCTCTATCTTCATTATATTTAGTATCGTGTTGAAGCCAGTCAAATGCAAGTGTACCTAAACCTATTTCGTTTAAATAACGAAATTCTGTTTGCAATTGTAGACCTCGTTTTTCTAATACTCTTGGGGTAAAGGTTGCATCATAATTTGGTGCAATATTCCAATAAACAGGTATTGAAAAATCAATGCCATCGATACTGTCATAGCCGAAATTAGGCATTAATAATCCTGAACGGCGTTTATTACCAGTTGGTAATTGTAAATAAGGCGAGTATAGAACAGGCACTTTACCAATACTAAATACAGCGTTCCAGACCTCTAGAAATTGCTCCTCGTTGTCATGAATAACGGTCGTTCCTTTAATATCCCATGTGCTGTCATTAATAGGACAAGATGTAAAACTACCTTTTTTTAAAATAACATAACGATTTTTTTCAAGTTGCATTTTATCTGCATTACCGCGACCAAGCCTATTGACAAGATGATACTCACTTGGGATCATATCTGCATCATTGTTATTTAGATTCATTGATGCTTTATCGCCTTTCATTTTTATTAAATTATCTTGATAAGTAATATCACCTTCTAATGTTACTATTCTATTATTACTATCTTGAGTATCAATTGTTACTTTGTCTGCTTGAACCGTTCGGTTGCCTTGTTCTATTAATACTTCACCTTTATATATAGCAATATTAGGGTAGATTGCTTCAAGTTGATTAGCTTCAGCATTTACGGGTAAAGTATCTATATCTCCATTAACTAAAGGGCGATCAAACTTAGGAACGTCTATAAGGCATTGAGGATTATTGCTTACAACGGTTTTAGGTAAATCTAAAGCATAACTAGAGCTATTATACAAAAAAAGAGTAACGGCTATAGCAATAAGAGAAGGCGTTAAATTTTTCATCAATGATTCTAAAGCTATTTTTGATTATTTTAATTGCAGCATTATAGCGGTTATTTATAAAAGTGCGAATTAAAAATTAACGTTTCCCTATGCGTTTATTTATTTTATTAAGCTGTTTTACCATTGCTATTCTTTTTTCGGCTGTAGTATTTTGAAACTCATCCCACCACCTAGCTAACTGCAAGAGCTCTCCTTTTTCGATTGAGGCTCGCATTTCTAAAAGGTCATAAGCAGCTCTAAACTTAGGATGTTCTAAAATGGCAAACGCTCGTTTACCATTCCGTTTCTTCATTCGTAGCTGTAAACGCCAAATATCACCCATGATGCTCGTTAAGCGTCTAGGTATAGCAATACTTTTACATTGTTCACTTAGTACTTCGTTAATTGCCATCGAAAACGAATCATGAAATGGCAAACCACTTTCGATACACGTTGCTTGTGTTTGTTCAATTATTGGATACCAGAAAAAAACTGCAAACAAAAATGCTGGATTAATTCGCTTATTGTTGGCAATGCGATAATCAGTATTTTTTAAAACTTGTTCGATGATTTTCTCTAAATAACTGTTTGGATTGTTAGCAAATAGATGCTCAATAACAGGAAATAGTTGTTCAAAAAGGCCATACTCTCTTAGTAACTTATAAGTTTTGTAACCATTCCCAGTTTGTAATAATTTAAGGGACTCATCAAAAAGTCGTGCTGAAGGTACGTTTCTTAATAATGATGCAAGCTGTTTAATTGGCTTAGCAGTAGCTAGTTCAATTTTCATATTCAGTTTTGCAGCAAAACGGACTGTCCTTAGCATCCTAACAGGATCTTCTCGATAACGTGTTTGCGGATCGCCAATTAATCGAATAATGCCTTTTTGTAAATCTTCTAATCCTCCGCAATAATCACGTAAAGTAAAATCATTTACATTATAGTAAAGTGCATTCATAGTAAAATCCCGACGGATAGCATCTTGCTCAATGGTTCCGTAGACATTATCACGTAATAGCATACCTGACTGCGAACTTTTAGATATATTGGTTTGCCCTTTTTGAGAATCGTGCTCACCGCGGAATGTTGCAACTTCAATAATCTCTTTCCCAAATATAATATGAGCAAGACGAAATCGTCTTCCTACTAAGCGACAGTTACGGAAAATTTTCTGAATTTGTTCTGGCGTAGCATTAGTTGTGATATCAAAATCCTTTGGTGTTTTACCTAAGATAAGATCTCTGATACATCCCCCGACTAGATAGGCTTCATACCCTTGTTTATTTAATCGATAAAGGACTTTTAATGCGTTTTCACTAATCTCTTTACGAGATATATTATGTTCATTACGAGGAATGGACACATAGCTAGCTTTTTGTTCGTCTTCATTGTGAAAAAACTTTCGATAAAAGCGTGAAACTTGTTTAAAAATGGTGCACCTCAAAAAGTTTTTTTGCTTCATAATAATATAGCGCGCAATTATATAGTAATTGCTAATAAGTTTCCATTTTTCTTGGAATTGGTATTTTTTCGTTCAATAAAATTGTATTTTTTTAGATGACTTAAATATTCTATTTGATTTTTTAAACATAATTATCAACAATAGTGTCTCGTATAGTAATATTAACAACATCTAATAAAAAAAATAAACTTTGTTTTACTCTGATTAGTGTATTTAATTAGCTAATTAAGATGGAATAAAACTGTACTCAGAACTTCTTTTTACTTATTTGTATCACAAAATATAATTAATAACGCTTTATAATTTGATAAATTATAAAGCGCTTTTGATGTTATTTGTTATAACTATTACATAATAGAAGTTATTTGAGTATATACCATTAACTGATAACTTATTGGGGACATTATGAACATTCGTGATTTGGAATATTTTGTTTCGTTAGCTGAATTTCGCCATTTCCGTAAAGCTGCTGATGCTTGCAATGTGAGTCAACCAACTCTCAGTGGTCAAATTAGAAAATTAGAAGATGAATTAGGCGTAATGTTATTAGAGCGCACAAGTCGCAAAGTACTATTTACTCAAACTGGTATGATGCTAGTTGAACAAGCCAAAGAGATTTTGCGTAATATCCAAATTTTAAAAGAAATGGCTAGCCGTCAAGGTGAAGAAATGTCTGGACCTATGCATATAGGCCTGATCCCTACTATAGCGCCTTATCTTTTACCTCATGTCATTACAGTTTTACATGACTTTTTTCCTCAGTTGGAACTTTACTTGCACGAAGCACAAACCGCCAATATTGTTGCTCAACTCGAAAGCGGCAAGCTTGATTGCGCAATCATTGCACAAGTCAAAGAAACATCACAATTTATTGAACTACCTTTATTTGATGAACCCATGTTTTTAACTGTTCCTGCTACTGATGAATTAGCTAGCAAAAATACAGTTAAACTTTCTAGCTTAAAAGGTAAAAAATTCTTAATGTTAGAAGATGGTCACTGTTTACGAGATCATGCAATGGGATACTGTTTTCAAGTTGGAGTTGATGAAGATAAACAATTTAAAGCTACTAGTCTTGAAACGCTTAGGAGTATGATTTCTGCTGGTCGCGGTATTACTTTATTTCCTGAACTTGCTATACCTAACGAGCGAATTCGTGATAATATTTGCTATATTCCTTGTACTGATCCTGTACCTGTACGCAGCATTGCTCTTATTTATCGTCCTGGTTCACCATTACGTTCCCGTTATGAAACAATAGCTAAAACAATCCGGGAGCATATGCCTAAAGTATTTGCTGAGAAAGAACGATTATTAATCAAATCAATTTAGGGGTAGGTAGTAAATCAAAAATATTATAACTGAGCTATCAAATGAAAAATATCAAGACCGGTGGTGTTCGTGCTCAACAAAAAGAAAGAACTCGCCGTACTTTAATTGAAACAGCATTTAATCAACTTAATGCTGAGCAAGGTTTTACAAGTTTAAGTTTGCGAGAAGTAGCGCGTGAAGCTGGAATCGCTGCTACTTCATTTTATCGTCATTTTCGTGATATGGATGAGTTGGGTTTAGCCATGGTTGATGAAAGCGGTTTAACTCTTCGTCAATTATTGCGACAAGCACGTAAGCGTATTGAAAAAGGTGGTAGTGTATTACGGACATCGGTGACCACATTCATTGAATTTATTGATAAGAATCCGAAGGTCTTTTTATTACTTCTTCGTGAAAAAGCGGGGACGTCAGCCGCTTTTCGATCTGCTATTGCCCGTGAAATTCAACACTTTATTGTCGAACTTGTGGATTATCTTGATAATGCTAACCAAATGCCTCACCATTATAATGAAGCTCAAGCAGAAGCGATGGTCACTATTGCTTTTAATGCGGGAGCTGAAGCAATTGATTTTGACACAGTACAAAGACAAAAATTAATTGAAGATCTTATTTTTCAACTAAGAATGGTGTCTCGTGGAGCTTATTATTTATATCATAAAGAACAAATCAAAAAAGATAGTCATTAATCGTTATACTCCCCCAAATCCAATCTCAAAATTCTAATTTGGTCGTAATATTAAAATTTTATGCTGTTTAGCAATTAATTATTTTCAATAAGAATATCTACTAATTACTGATTTTTACTATTACTATTTATTGTGTTTTTGTTATTCATACTGTAGCATTAAAAAAAAGAGAAACATTGTTAAATAGAAATTAATTTCATGACTAAACTATACTTTTTGCTTTATTCGCTTATTTTGTCCTTTCCCTTTTTCAACTATGCTTATTCAAATGTGGGATTTAAGGAAATCTATTATAGCAAAGAAGACAGTAGACCTTTAAATATTGCAATATGGTATCCGACAGATGCTCAACAAAGAGCAGTAGCTATTGGCGATAATGCCGTTTTTTACGGTTCTAAAGTCATTCCTTATGCAGCATCTATTTCAAATTATCGTAAACATCCTTTGATTGTTATTTCGCATGGTTATGGAGGAAGTTGGCAAAGTTTAAATTGGCTTGCTTATGAACTGGCAGATAGGGGATATATTGTTGCTGCACCAAATCATCCGGGAACTACTTATTTTAATAAAGATATTACTCAATCTACTAAATTGTGGTTACGTCCTCAAGATCTAAGTAAAACTATTGATGCGTTACAAATAGATGAGTTTTTGGCAAACTATATTGATATGAATAAAATTTCATCTATTGGACATTCCCTTGGCGGTTGGACAGTAGCTGCACTTGCTGGAGCAAGGTTTGATACAGATCTTTTTAAACAAGATTGCACTATACATTCACATTTAAAAGCTTGCCAGTTAGTAAATGAACTTGGACTGGATAACCCACAATTAAATAAAAACATGTCAGATCAGAGAATAAAGTCATTTATTTCTTTAGATGCTGGATTAGTTAGAGGATTTACTGCAGATAGTTTGAAAAATATTGCTTTTCCTTCTTTAATCATTGGCGCTGGTATTGATGTTGGTGATATGAATGTAGAGCTAGAATCTGGTTATTTACAACAGTTTCTTTCAAAATCATTATCAACTTATATTGTTATCCCTGATGCAACGCATTTTAGTTTCATGCAAATTTGTAAATCAGATGCTATAGATATTTTAGAGCAAGAGGCTAAAGGAGAAGCAATCATTTGTAAAGATGGTGGGAATCGCACAAGGACAGAGATACACCGTGAAATAACGGATCAAATAATCGATTTTTTAGCTAAGGTGAATTTAAATTAAGTGCTTATTTTAGAAATATACTGCGGCAAAAGCCGCAGTAATACTTTTAGTGATACTTAAAGGTTTTGTAGTACTTTTTCAACACTGTCTTTAGCATCACCAAATAGCATATAGCTATTTTCTTTAAAGAATAGTGGGTTTTGTACACCTGCATAACCAGTATTCATTGAGCGTTTAGAAATAACAACCGTTTTTGCTTTCCAAACTTCAAGAACAGGCATGCCTGCTATTGGGCTATTTGGATCTTCTTCTGCCGCTGGGTTGACTGTATCGTTAGCTCCAATTACCCAAACCACATCAGTATCAGGGAAGTCATCGTTGATTTCATCCATTTCTAATACAATATCATAAGGGACTTTTGCTTCGGCTAATAATACATTCATATGCCCAGGTAAACGTCCTGCTACTGGGTGAATACCAAAACGAACTTCTATACCCATACCACGTAGTCTTTCAGTAATATTACTTACTGCACCTTGAGCTTGAGCAACTGCCATACCATATCCAGGAACAATAATAACTGAGCGGGCTTCTTTTAATGTTTGCGCAACTTCGGCTGGTTGCATTTCACGGTATTCACCTTGTTCTTCATCTGATGAACTAGCTGCGCTACCATCGCTACCGAAACCGCCAGCAATAACACTAATAAATGAGCGGTTCATCGCTTTACACATAATATATGAAAGAATTGCGCCTGATGAACCAACTAATGCGCCTGTTACAATTAATAGATCATTGCCTAACATAAAGCCTGCTGCTGCTGCTGCCCAACCTGAATAAGAATTTAGCATTGAAATAACAACAGGCATGTCAGCACCACCAATTGAAGCAACAAGATGGAAACCAAACACGAATGCAATAATTGCCATGATCAACAAACTAATTGTTGCACCAGCGCCACTTTTTACTTCAACAAAAGTAAACATTAAAATGATAGAAACAACAATTGCTGCTAGATTCCAATAATGTTTATTTGGAATTGATAATGGTTTTGAGCTAATGCGTCCATTTAATTTACCAAATGCGACAACAGAGCCGGAGAAGGTTACTGCGCCGATAAAGACACCAACAAAAATCTCTACTAAATGTACAGTTAACTCACCACCTTGAAAATTTTGAATGTGTGGATCTAAATAACTGTTTAAGCCAACTAGAACAGCAGCCATTCCAACAAAGCTATGAAGTAGTGCAACAAGCTCTGGCATTTGAGTCATTTCAACTTTTTTAGCCAAATATAAACCAATTACAGCACCAATAATCATTGCAATAACTATCCAGTGTAATCCGCCTTTAATACTTGCAACTGCTGCAATAAGTGCGATTACCATACCAATCATACCGTAAATATTACCAGATTTGGCAGATTCTTGGTTGGAAAGACCTCGTAAACTAAAGATAAAAAGTAATGCAGCAATAACATAGGCTGCTTGAATGATTCCATTACTCATAATGTATGCTCTCCTTTACTTGCCACGTTGAAACATTTTCAGCATTCTTTGAGTAACAAAGAATCCACCAAAAATATTAATACTAGCAATCAAAATAGCAACAAAAGCAATTGCCGTAGTTAAGCCATTATCATCACTGACTTGTAATATTGCTCCGACCAATATAATTCCAGAAATTGCATTAGTTACCGACATTAGTGGTGTATGCAAAGAATGTGTAACATTCCATACAACGTAGTAACCAACAACGCAAGATAATGCAAATACAGTAAAATGCCCTAAAAAGCTTTCAGGAACGGAGTTTGCAAGCCAGAAGAAAGCAATGAGAACTAAAGCTAAAATACCATATTTTTTGCGAGGATCCATTGGCTTTGGTTCTGGTTTAACAATTGGCTCTGCTGCTTTTTTCTGAGGTTGAGCAGATACTTGAATCGGTGGTGCTGGCCAAGTGATTTCTTTATCTTTAACCACAGTTACACCACGAATTACAACATCTTCAAAATTGATATCAATATTACCGTCTTTTTCTTTAGCAAGCAGTTTTAATAGGTTAACAATGTTAGTACCATAAAGCTGTGATGCTTGTGCTGGCATACGATTAGCTAAATCAGTATAACCAACAATTTTAACATTGTTATCTGTTTCGAAAATTTCACCTGGTTTAGTTAATTCACAGTTACCACCAGTTAGCGCAGCCAAATCAACAATAACACTACCCGGTTTCATTGATTCAACCATTTCTTTCGAAATGAGTTTTGGAGCTGGTTTACCTGGAATTAGTGCAGTTGTTATGATGATATCAACATCTTTAGCTTGTTCTGCAAACAGTGCCATTTCAGCTTCAATAAAGGCCGCTGACATCTGTTTAGCATAACCGTCACCAGAGCCTGCTTCTTCTTCAAAATCTAACTCTAAAAAGTCAGCGCCCATGCTGTTAATTTGTTCGGCAACTTCAGGGCGAGTATCAAAAGCACGAACAATTGCACCCAAACTTACTGCAGCACCAATTGCTGCTAGGCCTGCAACACCTGCTCCAATAACTAATATTTTAGCTGGCGGTACTTTACCAGCAGCAGTAACTTGCCCTGTAAAGAATCGACCAAATTGATTTGCTGCTTCAATAACTGAACGATAACCAGCAATATTAGACATTGAGCTTAATGCATCTAGAGATTGTGCGCGTGAAATACGTGGTACACAATCCATAGCCATTACAGTAATATTTTTGGTGGCTAATTTTTCTAATAGCTCTTTATGTTGAGCTGGATAAATATAGCTAATAAGGGTTGAACCCTCTTTCATTAAAGAAATTTCATCATCGCTTGGCGCATGAAACTTCAAAATTAAATCATTTTGCCAAACATCTTGTGTGTTTTGAATTGTGGCTCCAGCATCAATAAAAGCTTGGTCTTCATAATGAGCTGCATGTCCAGCGCCTTGTTCTACGGAAACTGTAAAGCCCAGTTTTAACAGTTGTCCAACAGTCAAAGGAGTTGCTGCAACTCTAGCTTCATTGGCTAACCGTTCTTTAGGTATACCGATATGCATTTCGTTACGTCCTTATGTTAGTTTATTGTATGTAAGTTGATTTTAGCATAAATAGGGTTATGTGCGAGTAGGGAATCTATTTTTTATTCAAGAAATAAGATTTTTAAATTATCTGAGTAATATTTATTAATTAATATTATTATAAGGCTATATCGAAATAGCTATAATTTAAATAAAACAGTTTTAATGCTTTCATTGAATTCCATTACAAATTTACTCTATATTGTTATATAATTGGCGTTATTTTTGTGTCTACCTTGAAGTGTAAACTTTAAGGCATGATTCGATTTTGTTCTCCTTGAATTAAGGATTTTTTATGATTGATTTTTCCCAATCAGTGCCAGAACTGGTCTCTTGGGCAAAAAAGAATGATTTTTCGATCGCTTTGCCTGTGGAAAGGTTAGCTTTTTTATTAGCTATTGCCGTATTAAATAGCGAACGTTTTGACGGTGAAATGACGGAATCTGAATTAATTGATGCTTTTAGGCATGTTTCACAAATTTTCGAGCAGAGTGAAGACACTATTACATTGCGAGCCAATAATGCTATCAATGATTTGGTACGCCAACGCTTAATCACACGTTTTGCAAGTGAAATGACAGACGGTTTCTCGATTTATCGTTTAACTCCGTTAGGTATAGGTATTTCTGATTATTATATTCGCCAACGTGAATTCTCAACGCTGCGTTTATCCATTCAGTTATCTATTGTTGCGCAAGAGTTAAAACGAGCTGCAGATGCAGCCATCGAAGGTGGTGATGATTTACATTGGCATCGAAATGTCTTTGCGCCATTAAAATATTCAGTCGCTGAAATTTTTGATAGTATCGATATCACACAACGAGTGATGGATGAACAACAAGCTGATGTTAAACAAAATATTTCTGCCTTATTAAGTCAAGATTGGCAAGCAGCAATTAGCAGTTGTGAAGGGTTACTGACTGAAACATCACAAACATTGCGGGAGTTACAAGATACTTTAGCTGCTGCAGGTGATAAATTACAAGCCAGTTTACTTTTAATACAAGATGCGACGCTTGATAATCCAGAACTCGATAAAATCAACAATGTAGTTATGGATCTGCAAGGTAAACTAGATCGAATTATTGGTTGGGGGCAAAAAGCGATTGACCTTTGGATCGGTTATGATCGCCATGTTCATAAATTTATTCGTACTGCTATTGATTTAGATAAAAATCGTGTGTTTTCGCAACGCTTACGAAAATCGATTCAAGGATACTTTGATTTGCCTTGGTCAATCACTTTTGCTAATGCCGATCGCTTACTAGATATGCGTGATGAAGAATTGGCACTACATGATGCTGAAGTAACTGGAGAATTACCTTCGGAACTTGAATTTGAAATGATTGAAGAGATTCAAGAACATATTATTGCTCATATTGAACAAAATTTAATGGTATTTAAGCAAGAAAATAAACCACTTGATATGGGCGCTACCATTCATAACTATTTGGCTCAGTTCCCGCGTGAACAACATTTTGATATAGCGAGATTATTTATTGATCAGGCTATTCGTCTCGGTATTGCTGAAGATGATTGGCTTGGAATTCCTGCCGAATGGAAACCTATTAACGATTATGGAGCTAAGGTACAAGCACATGTCATCAACAGATACTAACGATTTCGAAACACAACAAACTGCACATCATCTAGATGAAGTTATGGGGCGCATAGTCGCTAGTTCTCAGGCTTCTATCGATAAATATATGCCCGTTAAGTTGGCCCAAGCAATTGCTAATCCGATCTTTCCAGAACTGGATAGTTTACTACGCTCTGGCCGTCATATTGGTATTGATGAGCTTGATCATCATGCTTTTCTAATGGATTTCCAACTTGAGCTTGAACAATTTTATCAACGTTATAATGTTGAGCTAATCCGTGCGCCTGAAGGATTTTTCTATCTTCGTCCTCGCTCAACAACATTGATTCCTCGTTCAGTATTATCGGAGCTTGATATGCTTGTTGGCAAAGTACTTTGTTATTTGTATTTAAGTCCCGAGAGATTAGCGCATGAGGGGATTTTTACCTTACAAGAATTGTTTGATGAACTGGTTTCATTAGCAGATGAAAGTAAGTTACTCAGATTAGTAAACCAACGTTCAACAGGTTCAGATTTAGATCGCCAAAAACTATTTGATAAAGTGAAAACAGCGCTAAATCGCCTGCGTCGACTAGGTATGATTTTTTTTATTGTTGGTAATGACAGTAGCCGTTTTCGCATTAACGAATCAATTTTCCGTTTTGGTGCAGATGTACGAAGTAGTGATGACGCACAAGAAGCGCAATTACGCCTAATTCGAGATGGCGAAGCAATTAAAATCGAATCAGCACTTATTTTAGATGATAATAATGAAGAACAAGATGAAGATGTTAATGAGGAGACTGAATAATCATGATTGGACACGGTAAATTTCACTCATTAACGCTAATTAACTGGAATGGTTTTTTTGCACGAACTTTTGAGCTTGACCAATTAGTTACGACATTATCTGGTGGTAATGGTGCTGGTAAATCAACTACCATGGCGGCATTTGTAACTGCATTAATACCTGACTTAACTTTATTACACTTTAGAAATACAACCGAAGCTGGAGCCACATCAGGCTCACGAGATAAAGGCTTGCATGGTAAATTAAAACCAGGCGTCTGTTATTCTATGCTGGACGTAATTAACTCACGGAACCAAAGGATTATTTGTGGTGTACGTTTGCAACAAGTAGCAGGACGGGACAAAAAAGTCGATATCAAGCCTTTTTTATTGCAAGGATTATCTATCAGTGTAAGCCCAACAGAGTTGGTTACGGAGCGTTTAAATGATAAACAAGCGCGAATCTTATCGTTACCAGAGTTAAAAGATAAAGCCGAATCAATGGAAGGCATTATCTTTAAACAATTTAACTCAATTACTGATTATCATTCGGTTATGTTTGATTTTGGTATTTTACCAAAACGCTTACGCTCTCCATCCGATAGAAGCAAATACTACCGTTTGATTGAGGCCTCACTTTATGGTGGTATCTCAAGTGCTATTACTCGTTCCTTACGTGATTATTTATTACCAGAAAATAGTGGTGTGCGAAAAGCTTTTCAAGATATGGAAGCCGCATTACGCGAGAATCGGATGACGTTAGAAGCCATTCGAGTAACACAATCGGATCGTGACTTATTTAAGCACTTAATTACTGAGTCAACTAATTATGTGGCAGCTGATTATATGCGCCATAATAATGAACGCCGAGTTCATATAGAATCAGTACTTGGCCTGCGTCGTGATATGTTTAAAACGCAAGATCTGCTTATAAGCAATCAATACCGCCAAGTTGAAATGGCAAAAGAACTTAAAGAATATCAAGATGCGCAAAATGATTTGGAAACCGATTTACAGGCTGCTAATGATCACCTCAATTTAGCGCAAACTGCATTACGTCAACAGGAAAAAATCGACCGTTATCAAGCAGATTTAGATGATTTAAACTTAAAGTTAGAAGAACAAAACGAAGTGGTACTTGAAGCGAATGAACAGTACCAAACCTATCGTGAGCAAGTAGAGCAAACAGAACAAGAAGTTGACGAAATCAAGACTCAATTAGCTGATTATCAACAGGCTCTTGATGTTCAACAAACACGTGCAATTCAATACCAACAGGCCTTACAGGCGTTAAAAAATGCTCAGTCATTATGCCAGTTACCAAAATTAGGTATTAGTAATATTGAAAATCACTATGAATTGTTTGAAGAAAAGCAAAAAGAGATCACGGAACAAGTTCTTGAACTTGAGCAAAAATTAAGTGTATCTGATGCGGCAATTAATCAGTTTGACCGTGCTTATCAATTAGTGATTAAATTAGTCGGCAATGTTACCCGAAGTGACGCTTTTGCGGCAGCTAAAGAAGCATTAAGACAATGGCCATCACAATGTTACCAAGCAGAACAAGCCGAGCATTTACAGCTACAACTAGATGAGCTAGAACAACGATTTTTTGAACAAAAAGAAGCAGAATCGTTATTAACACAATTTTGTAAACGTATTGAACGCCAAGTTAATTACGATGAACTAGATGATTTAAAACAAGAACTTGAATTGCAATTAGACGAAACAGCCGAACGAGCTAATGAATCTAGCGAAAAACGTATCGAATTTAGGCAAGAGCTTGAACAAATTCAATCAAAAATAGCTGATTATCGTCAAAAAGCTCCACTATGGTTGAAAGCACAAGATGCATTAATCGCTTTACAAGAACAAACTAGCGAACAGTTTAATAACAGTCAAGATGTCACTCAACATATGCAAAAACTGCTAGAAAAAGAGCGAATACTTGTTACTGAGCGAGACCAAATTAGTTTTAGACGCAACCAATTAGATGTTCAAATTGAGCAACTAAATCAACCTAGTGGTGTCGATGATGGACGTTTGTCTTCGTTAGCAGAACGATTTAATGGTGTATTACTTTCTGAAATTTATGAAGATGTAACAATTGATGATGCACCTTACTTTTCTGCATTATATGGTCCATCAAGACAAGCTATTGTTGTACCAGATTTATCATTAGTTAAACAGCAATTAGAAAACCTTACCGCAAGTGATGAAGATTACCCTGAAGATATCTATTTTATCGAAGGTGATCCTTCATCATTTGATGATAGTGTTTTTGATTGTGAGGAGATGAATAAAGCGGTACTTGTCAAAACGGGCGATCGTCAATGGCGATTCTCAAGCTTTCCTAAAGTACCACTATTTGGTCGTGCTGCTCGTGAGATTCACCTTGAAAAATTATCTGCCGAACGTGATGAATTACATGAGCGCTATGCAACTATCTCATTTGATTTACAAAAATTACAACGAATTGAACAAAATGTTGGGCAATTTATTGGTCAACATTTAGGAGTTGCTTTTGATATCGATCCTGAAGCTGAAGCGCAAAAATTAACGACAAGACGCACTGAAATTGAACGACAATTATCGTCTCAGGAAAGTATTGATAAACAAAATCAGCAACAAGTTACTAATTGCAAAGAACAATTAGCAACCATAAATCGCTTGGTTGCGCAAATGCATTTATTGGCTGATGATGATCTGGCCGATAGGGTTGACGATTTACGTGAACAAGTAGCACAAGCACAAGAATCTGCGCAATATGTTAGTCGTAATGGTAATACCGTTTCAGAACTTGAACCAATTTTAGCTGTTTTACAAAGTGATCCTGAACAAAATGAAGCTTTACGAGAACAATACAATACGGTTAAAGCACAACAACAAACTATCCGCCAACAAGTTTTTGCCTTAACTGAAGTAATGCAACGTCGTGCCCACTTTAGCTATGAAGACTCGGCAGGTATGTTAAATGAAAATAGTGATTTAAATGAAAAATTACGTTCTCGCTTAGAAATCGTCGAAACTCAAAGAACTGAAGCTCGCAGTCAGATGCAACAGTATCAAGACAAATACAATCAATATAACCAAACACTAGCTTCGCTTAAAAGTGCATTTGAAACTAAGCGCGATATGTTGCATGAGCTACAAAAAGAAATTGAACAAATTGGGGTAAAAGCCGATGCGATCACTGAAGAACGTGCTCGATTACGTCGTGATGAAATCCATCAAAAATTAAATAACAATCGTCAACATTGTACATCGCTTGAAAAGCAACTCATTATGTGCGAAAGCGAAATGACACAATTGCAAAAACGGCTAACTCAAACACTGCGAGATTATAAGCAACTACGCGAACAGGTAGTGCAAGCCAAAGCTGGTTGGTGCTTAGTCTTAAGGCTTGTTAAAGAAAATAGTGTTGAAAGGCGTTTACATCGACGTGAACTTGCTTATTTAAGTGCGGATGAATTACGCTCAATGTCAGATAAAGCATTAGGTTCCTTACGTTTAGCTGTTAATGACAATGAACATTTACGGGATGTATTAAGACTATCAGAAGATCCAAAACGCCCAGAACGTAAAATCCAATTCTATATCGCTGTTTACGCACATTTGCGTGAACGAATTCGCCAAGATATTGTTAAAACTGACGATCCAATTGAAGCCATTGAACAGATGGAAATTGAATTGTCACGCTTAACAGAAGAACTCACTTCGCGTGAACAGCAACTGGCAATTAGCTCGAAGAGTGTATCGAATATTATTCGTAAAACCATACAGCGCGAACAAAATCGTATTCGTATGCTTAACCAAGGATTACAAGCAGTGGCATTTGGTCAAGTTAATGGCGTGCGTTTAAATGTCAATGTTCGCGAAGCTCATTCAACTCTTTTAGCTGCACTTGCCGATGAGCAAAATGAACATCAAGATCTATTTAGTAATAATCGTATTACCTTCTCGGAAGCGTTAGCTAAACTCTATCAACGTTTAAATCCACATATTGATATGGGACAACGAACTGCCCAAAATATTGGTGAAGAACTGCTAGATTATCGAAATTATCTTGAAATGGATGTTGAGGTGAATCGAGGTGCAGATGGTTGGTTACGTGCTGAAAGCGGTGCATTATCAACGGGTGAGGCAATTGGTACAGGTATGTCAATTTTACTTATGGTGATTCAAAGTTGGGAAGAAGAATCCAAGCGACTTCGGAATAAAGATATTTTGCCATGTCGTCTACTATTCTTAGATGAAGCAGCTCGACTAGATGCCAAATCAATTGCAACACTATTTGAACTTTGTGAACGATTAGAAATGCAATTAATCATTGCTGCTCCAGAAAACATCAGTCCTGAAAAAGGAACAACCTATAAACTCGTACGTAAAGTTATCAATAACCAAGAACATGTGCATGTAGTTGGTTTGAAAGGCTTTGCTTAATTTCTGCTTTGCCGACATTGTCGGCAAAGCTTTACAATTTTTGTAAAAAAGTTTCAGGTAACTATACGTTTCAGTATAAATATCTTAAAAATAGATACGAAATCAAAAAATTGACTATCATTGTTCAATTGAAAAGTTGGATGCACTTGCTGCTCATAAAAAGGGATATTACGTATTGTTGACTAAACTCAAAATATTACTTATTGCTGTTCTTGCTTGATGACTGTTTTTCCAACAAGTTGAACCTGTTAATAATGCACCTTTGTTAAGGATTTCATCTAAACTAGCATTACGCAATTTATCGAAAGAATTGAAGTTCATATCTTCAAGTCTTTCAATAATTTTGGCTCCCACGAATTTAAGCTCCATTAACTGCTGCTGTTCTGTTTCTGTAAAAGCCATATTATTCTTCTTACATTTTATTGAATATAATTTTAAATTATCATATAAAATAAAT